>JAZQQT010000060.1:0-9934 GCA_045629205.1 Eubacteriales bacterium | reverse complement strand
GTTCCGTATTTGAGGGGCGTTTGTCCGAAAAACGACGACGATTTGCAGAATCATCCGGCGGACTTATTGCCGGAAATATCACGTTTCAAAGAATTTTTACTTGAAAATGATAAGGATATTTTGGAATAGAAAATTTAGGTGATGTTTTGCGGCGCCGCCGCAAAAGTGATGCCGCCTCCGGCTTGTGATGTTGCTCACTCTGCTCTCGGTGATGTGTTGTGTTCCGCTTTTGCGGGACACAACGATAAACAATTCTGAGGTGCTGAATCACTTCCGTGAGTGCGGTAAAAAGGGAATTTTTGAATGTGCTTTTGCCTTAAATTATGAACAATTTGTGAAATATCGCAAAAACCGTATCACTTTGTCGTTTTTTTACGTCTATAAGGGTGAAGAGTGTCAAATGAACGGAGTTGACATTTTTTAAGATGCATATTAAAATTTTATCGGAAATTCATCACGGAAAGGGGAGGACTCATGGAAGACCGTTTTATTATCGATTTGTTCTGGTCACGCTCTGAGTCGGCGATAACCGAGACCGAAACGAAATACGGCGGATACTGTAGGTGTATTGCGTTCGGTATATTGCGCGACGGCGGCGACTCGGAGGAATGTGTTAACGATACGTGGCTCAGGGCATGGGATTCCATACCTCCGCAAAGACCTTCTTCTCTGCGCGCGTTCCTCGGTAGGATAACCCGGAATCTTGCGCTCGACAGGATACGCTCGGCTTCTGCCGCTAAACGCGGCGGAAATATCAGGGCTTTGCTCGGCGAATTGCGGGAATGTCTGCCCGACGGCAAATCGGATAATATTACCGACAAAATTGCGGTAACACAGGTTCTCAACAGATTTCTTGATGGACTCGGACCTTCCGACCGCTTGATTTTCATGAGACGATACTGGTATGCGTCTTCTATGGAAGAAATTGCGTCATCTTTAAAAATATCTCTTTTCTCTGTAAGAAAATCGCTTGCGGAATCAAAAAAAACACTTCGGGAGATGCTCGAGAAGGAGGACATATATTTATGAAACCGGAAGATTTATTAAATGCCATGACCGATGTAAACGAAAATTATATAGAAGAAGCCGCTCCGGCGGATTCTGTCGAAAAAAAGAAGGAAAAAGTCCGGACAGTCCCGCGTATATGGATGAAAGTCGGTGTTGGCGCTGCCTGTGTCCTTCTTTGTGTTGCTCTTGCCCGTCCGATTCTTTATGCGATTGACAGAGCAACAAACAACATAAAAGACTGCGGCTATGGCGAATCACCGTTTTATTTTTTCGGATTTAACCAAGAGTTTGATGGACATGATGTTTTTGATGATCCTTCGGCCGGTTCTGCCGACACGGGACCGGGGCGCGGCGTTCTGTATCAGACATTCGATGAGCTTTTTGATGCTGTCTTCGGTTCATCGGAGGCGCATGCTTCACTGAACAGAGAGCTGGAATCGTTTGTCTCTGCCGGTGAACCGAACAGCGTCGGACTTCTGAATACCGTTCATGCGATCCAAAACGGGGAGGCTTGTCTGCTTGAACCGCGTGTTAACGGTGCGGTGTCGCTTAACGGTCTTATGGATTGGCCGATATTCGTCAATACTTTTTCCAATCCGAAATGGGGATATGCGCCGGGGTTAGTCTTTTTATGTGCATACGATGAGGCTGCTTTTGATGTTAGGATGACGTATCCTTCGACTCTTTTTGCCGGCGGCAATAACGGTTTTGAATACTCTCTCGCTCAGCTCGGTATAATCAAGCCGGATTCGGCGGATAAATATAAACGCAAAAGTGTCCGCTTGTATGACGGAACCGACGTCGACGCGATTTTTCTGTCCGAAAAAAGAGTGATATTTTATTATCGTAACGTTCTCGTTGACATATCTGCGTCATTTGCCGTGACCGATGATTTTTTGAGTCGGTTCGGTCTTGTCGGACAATAACCGGACGGACCGTTTTCGGACTGTTTTTTGATTGCCTTTTTCGTTCTCTTTTTTTGAAAATAATTCATAAAAAAATACTCTTTTCGGTTGACATATTATCCCTCGTGTGGTAAACTGTATCCGTAAATAAAAAGTATCTCACGCGACTGACGGATAAGTGGAGCACCACATGAAACATGAGATATTATTCTGCCGACCGTCTGGGCACACTTGATCCGAGGATTAAGTGTGCCTTTACTGTTTTTTGGAGGAAATATGAAGAAAATCGCAATTATAATGGGCAGCGACAGCGACCTTCCTGTAGTCAAAAAAGCATGCGATATGCTCGACAGCTTTGAGGTTCCGTATGAGGTTCACGTCTTTTCCGCGCACCGCACTCCCGAAGAGGCTGCGGCGTTTGCGAAAAAGGCACGAAAGAACGGTTTCGGTGCCGTGATCGCAGCAGCCGGAATGGCAGCGCATCTTGCCGGAGCCATCGCCGCAAATACAACTCTTCCCGTAGTCGGGATCCCGATCGTTTCGGGGAATCTCGGAGGTATGGACGCGCTTCTTGCCACCGTTCAGATGCCGACCGGAATCCCGGTAGCCACAGTAGCCCTCAACGGCGCCGGAAACGCGGCACTGCTCTGCGTTGAGATACTCGCTGTTACCGATAAATCGCTTGCGGCAAAACTTGCTGCGAAACGCGAAAAAGACTCCGCTGCGGTTTTGGAAAAAAATAAAAACATAGAAGATCAATTCAATAAATAAGGAGAACATCATGAAAAAAGTTTATACCGGCAAAACCAAAGACGTTTTCGCACTCGATAACGGAAATTACCTTCTCAAATTCAAGGACGACTGCACCGGAAAAGACGGTGTGTTCGATCCCGGTGAAAATACCGTAGGCCTCACCATCGAAGGCGTAGGCGACGTCAATCTCCGCATGTCCAAATATTTCTTTGACAAAATCAATGCGGCAGGTATAAAAACACATTACATCAACATCGATCTTGCCGACACTACGATGGAAGTTCTCCCCGCAAAGGTTTTCGGCAAAGGGCTCGAAGTTATCTGCCGTTACAAGGCAGTCGGCAGTTTCTTCCGCCGTTACGGTGATTATATCGAAGAGGGCGCAGACCTCGACGCTTACGTTGAAATGACTCTCAAAAACGACGAAAAGGGCGATCCGCTGATTACAAAAGAAGGACTTGCGATGCTCGGCATCATGACCGAAGAACAGTATGAGTCCACAAAAGAAATGACAAGAAGAATCACAAAGATTGTAGCCGACGATCTTCTCGAAAAAGGACTCGTTCTTTACGATATCAAATTCGAATTCGGTTACGATAAAGACGGCAGCGTAATGCTCATCGACGAGATCGCATCCGGTAATATGCGTGTTTACAAAGACGGAAAATATATAGATCCCCTCACGCTTTCCGCATTGTTCTTTGCTGAAAAATAATCTGCTTGCCGGAGGTAAAACATGGGCGGTTTCTTCGGAATAACTGCAAAAACGGATTCGGTAAGCGACGTATTCTTCGGCGTTGATTATCACTCGCATCTCGGCAAATACAGAGCCGGAATGGCATCCGTAAAAGACGGAGCATTCGAGAGAGAAATACACAATATAGAAAATTCTCCTTTCCGCACAAAATTTGACAACATATCGGCGCGTCTCAAAGGCAATGCGTGTATCGGCTGTATCAGCGATTTCGATACTCAGCCTCTTCTTATACGCTCACGTCACGGTGTTTATGCGATATGTATGGTCGGAGTAATAAATAATCACAATCAGATAGTCGACGACTATCTCAAAGACTGCAACGGCATCTTTCAGTGTATGAGCGGCAACCGCATCAATTACACCGAAATCATAGCCGCATTGATAAACGAAAAAGAAACCATAGCAGAAGGCATTTCCTTTGCCCAGAGTCTTATCGACGGATCTGCATCCATACTTATTCTCTGTGAGGACGGCAGACTTTTTGCCGCCCGAGACAGAGACGGCAGGCTTCCCGTTCTCATCGGCAAAAACGATAAAGGCCACTGTGTAACGTTTGAGTCATTCGCTGCCGAAAAAATAGGTTTCGAGGTTTGTTCCGAACTCCGGTCCGGTGAGATCGTGGAACTTACACCCGATAAGCTCACTGTTTGCAAAGAGGGAAGAGACGAGATGAAAATATGCTCCTTCCTCTGGACGTATTACGGCTTCCCCAACGCCGAATACGAAGGCACGAATGTTGAGGTCATGCGTATGCGCAACGGCGCCATAATGGCTGAAAACG
Organism: Eubacteriales bacterium; assembly: GCA_045629205.1. GTDB lineage: Bacteria > Bacillota > Clostridia > Oscillospirales > UBA644 > JAZQLP01. The sequence goes on along the minus strand of JAZQQT010000060.1, from coordinate 5,730 downwards.
AAATCACAAACGGAACGCTTCCGGACGTGGATTATGTCAGCGGTGTTCCGGATTCGGGAACGCCCCACGCGATAGGTTATTCAAATGCGAGCGGCAAACAGTTTGCGCGTCCGTTTATAAAATACACTCCCGCATGGGCGAGAAGCTTTATCCCCACGAATCAGGAAGAACGCAACAGGGTCGCAAAAATGAAGCAGGTTCCGATTAACGACCTTATCCGCGACAAGGATTTGCTTTTCGTGGACGACAGTATCGTTCGCGGCACACAGCTCAGCGAAACTGTGGACTTCCTTTATAACAGCGGTGCGAAATCGGTTCATATGCGTTCTGCCTGTCCTCCGATAATGTTCGCCTGCAAATATCTCAATTTCTCACGCAGCAATTCGGAAATGGAACTCATTGCCCGCCGTATAATCCTTGAACTTGAAGGGGAAGAGGGATTTGAGTATCTCGGCGAGTATGCCGACGGAACTACCGAACGAGGCAGGAACCTGCGCAAACGCATCTGCGAACAGTTCCATTTTGATTCTCTTGAATACCAGACCCTTGAAGGTCTCGAAAAAGCCATCGGAATAGATCCCTGCAAACTCTGCACTTATTGCTGGAACGGAAAGGAATAAACATGAAAAATTCACAGTCCGAAAGCTACGCCGCAGCCGGCGTTGATATCACCGCGGGCTACAAGGCCGTAGAACTTATGAAGGCTCATATCGCCAGAACCATCACCTCCGGAGTATGCTCCGACGTGGGAGGTTTCGGCGGACTTTTCGAGCTTGATACGACCGGTATCGAACGTCCGGTCCTTGTCAGCGGAACCGACGGCGTAGGCACTAAACTCAAGCTTGCTTTTCTTCAGGACAAACACGACACTGTCGGTATTGACTGCGTTGCAATGTGTGTTAACGATATAATCTGTTGCGGCGCAAAACCGCTTTTCTTCCTCGACTATATTGCCTGCGGCAAAAATGTTCCCGAAAAAATCGCCGCGATAGTTTCCGGCGTTGCCGAAGGATGTGTTCAGAGCGGAGCCGCTCTCATCGGCGGAGAAACAGCCGAAATGCCGGGCTTTTATCCCATTGACGAATATGACCTTGCCGGCTTCTCGGTAGGTGTTGTGGATAAAAAGAAAATACTCAACCCCGAATCGATGCGCGAAGGCGACGTTATCATCGCTCTTCCTTCTTCGGGTGTTCATTCAAACGGTTTCTCACTCGTCCGTAAGATTTTCGGCGTGGGTTCAAAAGATATTTCTGCTCCGGTTGCCGAACTTGGCGGAAAATCGGTAGGGGAAACACTTCTTACCCCCACTAAGATATACGTCAAACCCGTTCTTGCCCTTATTGATGCGGTCAGTGTCAGATCCGTTTCACATATTACCGGCGGCGGATTTTACGAAAATATTCCCCGCAGCATTCCCGACGGACTCTGCGCCCGCGTAAAGAAATCCGATGTCAGAGTTCTTCCCATATTCGATCTTATCGCAAAGACCGGCAATATTCCGGAACGCGATATGTTCAATACTTTTAATATGGGTGTCGGCATGAGCGTGGTTGTTCCTTCCGACAGCGCCGATAAGGCGATAGAAGTCCTCAAAGCCAACGGTCAGGATGCATACGTAATGGGTGAGATCGTGAAGGGCGAAGACAAAATCGTTATTGCGTAAGGTGACACAGTGGACGACAGAACAAAAATTGCCGCTCTTGTCTCGGGCGGCGGAACAAATCTTCAGGCAATAATAGACAATTGTCAAAACGGAAATATAAAAAACGGCGTGATTGCTCTCGTTCTTGCCGATAAACCCGACGCATACGCTCTCGAAAGAGCGAAGAAAGCCGGAATCAAAACGGCGGTCGTCTGCAAAAAAGATTATCCGGTCCGTGCCGATTTCGAACAGGCCGTCATCGCGGAACTCGAAGCAAACGGTATCGAGCTTGTCGTTCTTGCCGGGTTTATGGTTATTCTCGGAAAGGCGTTCACGTCAAAATATCCGAGGCGCATCATCAACGTTCATCCCGCCCTTATACCGTCATTTTGCGGTGAAGGGTATTTCGGGCTTCGTGTTCACGAGGCTGCGCTTGCAAAGGGTGTAAAGGTCACGGGCGCTACAGTGCATTTCGTCAACGAAATACCAGACGGCGGCGAAATTATCATGCAGAAAGCCGTCAACGTGCTCGACGGTGATACACCTGAAATATTACAGAAAAGAGTTATGGAAGAGGCCGAATGGATTATCTTACCGCAATCCGTCGAAAAGGTCTCGGCTGAAATAAGAAAGGAAAAGAAAAAGGCTATGAACATTTACGAAATCAAAACAATGGGCGAAACGATTTCCGGCAATCCTTATGTCGGGAGAGGAATAGTTATAGGCACGACCGCAGACGGCAGCAAGGCTGCGATCGCCTACTTCATTATGGGCAGAAGCGCAAACAGCCGCAACCGTATTTTTACCGTTAAAAACGGCGAAGTTTTCACCGAACCCTTCGACGCTTCCAAGGTTGCGGATCCTTCTCTTATCATCTATGCCGCCGTCCGTTCAATCGACAATAAACTGATCGTTACAAACGGCGACCAGACCGACACCATTTACGATTTCATAAAAGACGGCAAATGCTTCTGCAAGGCGCTCAAAACCCGCGAATTCGAGCCCGATGCTCCCAACTTCACGCCGAGAATAAGCGGTATCGTAAACTTCGGAAACAACGGTTTCGATTATAAAATGAGCATTCTCAAGAGTATCGATGCCGAAGGAAGCGACTGCGCAAGATATACCTTCGATTATCCTTCCAAGGCAGGACTCGGACATTTCATTCATACATACGTTACCGACGGCAATCCCATCCCCACCTTCCAGGGTGAACCCGAAAGAGTATCCGTTCCGAACGATATCGACGAATTTACAAACGATATCTGGAACAATCTTGACGAGGCAAATAAGATTTCACTCTACGTCCGCTATACCGATGTTAAGACCGGAGAACAGACCGAAAGAATAATAAATAAGAATAAATGAGGATAAAGACATGAAAGAATTCGAACTTAAATACGGTTGTAACCCCAATCAGAAACCTTCCCGCATCTATATGGCGGACGGTTCCGAACTTCCCATTACCATTCTGTCCGGCAGACCGGGTTATATAAACTTCCTCGACGCATTCAACGGATGGCAGCTTGTCAAGGAACTTAAAGCCGCTCTCGGTCTTCCCGCAGCTACTTCTTTCAAACATGTCAGCCCCACTTCCGCGGCTGTCGGCATTCCTCTTTCCGATAAACTCAAAAAAGCATGCTTCGTAGACGATGTCGAAGGTCTCGACGATTCTCCGCTTGCATGTGCATTTGCAAGAGCAAGAGGAACCGACCGTATGTGCTCATTCGGCGACTGGATTTCTCTTTCCGATGTTTGCGATGTTACCACTGCCAAACTCATTGAAAGAGAAGTTTCCGACGGTATCATCGCTCCGGGATATGAGCCCGAAGCACTTGAAATTCTCAAAACAAAGAGAAAAGGCAACTACAACATCGTTCAGATAGATCCCGATTATGTTCCCGAAGTTACCGAACGCAAGCAGGTATTCGGCATCACATTTGAGCAGGGAAGAAACAATTTCGAAATCAACAGAGCGCTTCTTGAAAACGTCGTTACCGAAAATAAAGAACTTCCCGAAAGCGCAAAACGCGACCTTATCGTTGCTCTCATAACACTCAAATATACACAGTCCAACTCTGTTTGCTATGCCGTAGACGGTCAGGCGATAGGCGTAGGTGCAGGACAGCAGTCCCGTATCCACTGCACGAGACTTGCCGGAGGCAAGGCTGATACATGGTTCCTCCGTCAGAGCGACAAGGTTTTGAATCTTCCGTTCCTTCCCACTCTCGGCAGACCCGAAAGAGACAATGTCATCGACGGCTACATCAACAAGAACGAAGAAGATGTCTGCGCAGAAGGAAACTGGCAGAAATATTTCACCGAAAGACCCGAACCGTTTACGGCAGAAGAAGAAAAAGCATATCTCGCAACTATCAAAGGTGTGTCTCTCGGTTCCGATGCCTTCTTCCCGTTCCCGGATAACATCGAAAGAGCATACAGAAGCGGCGTAGCTTATATTGCCGAACCCGGCGGATCAATCAGAGATTCCCTCTGCATCGATGCCTGCAACGAAAGAGGCATCTCCATGGCGTTTACCGGCATGAGACTTTTCCATCACTGATAATCGGAGTAAAAATGAAATTATTAGTTGTCGGCGGCGGCGGCCGTGAACATGCGATAATCAAAAAACTCAAAGAAAACAAATCCGTTACCGAGATTTATGCGCTTCCCGGTAACGGCGGAATAGCCAAAGACGCGATCTGCGTCGATATCGGAGCAAAGGATCTGGACGGCATAGTCGATTTTGCCGTCGGAAAGGGGATAGACTACGCCGTAGTCGCCCCCGATGATCCTCTTGTTCTCGGGGCTGTCGACAGACTCAACGCTGTCGGCATACCCTGCTTCGGTCCCACCGCAAATGCGGCGATTATCGAAGGAAGCAAGGTTTTCTCGAAAAACCTTATGAAAAAATACGGTATTCCCACTGCGGAATACAACGTATTCACAAATCCCGCCGAAGCGGGCGAATATCTTAAGACCTGCAAAATCCCCGTTGTTATTAAAGCCGACGGACTCGCTCTCGGAAAAGGCGTTATAATCGCCGAGACCCGCGGGCAGGCTTTCGATGCCGTTAAATCCATCATGGAAGACAAGCAGTTCGGCGAAAGCGGAAATCAGATTGTCATAGAAGAATTCCTCACCGGTCCCGAAGTTTCGGTCCTTTCGTTTACCGACGGAAAAACGGTCGTTCCCATGGTCTCTTCCATGGACCACAAAAGAGCCGGCGACGGAGATACCGGTCTCAATACCGGAGGAATGGGCACTGTTGCCCCGAATCCGTATTACACAAAAGAAATTGCCGACGAATGCATGGAAAAGATATTCCTTCCCACGATCAAGGCAATGAACGCCGAGGGCAGGACATTCAGGGGCTGTCTCTATTTCGGGCTTATGATCACGCCCGACGGACCTAAGGTCATTGAATATAACTGCCGGTTCGGTGACCCCGAAACACAGGTTGTTCTTCCGCTTCTCAAAAGCGATCTTCTCACCGTGATGCAGGCCACAACAAACGGAACTCTCACCCCCGACATGGTCGAGTTTTCCGACGGATGCGCCGCCTGTGTCATAATGGCATCAAAAGGTTATCCTCTGGCATATAAGAAAAATTACGAGATTATCATTCCCGAAAATCTCGGTGCCGAAGTTTACGTCGCGGGTGCAAAACTCGACGGAAACGTTCTTCGCACGAACGGAGGCAGGGTGCTCGGAGTTACCGCAACGGCGGACACTCTTCCCGAAGCGCTCGAAATTTCTTATGCCAACGTGAAAAAAATATATTTTGAAGATTCGTATTACCGCAAAGACATCGGAAAACGCGCCCTTATGGCAAAGGAGGAACGGTAATTGGTTTACAGAATTTTCGTGGAGAAGAAAAAAGGTCTCGATAATGAGGCGAGAGCTCTTCTCAATGACGCAAAAAATCTTCTTATGATAAAAGGGCTTGAAAAAGTCAGAATAATCAACAGATACGACGTCGAAAATATCTCGGAGGAGCTGTTCGGAAGCGTAAGCAAAACTGTTTTTTCCGAGCCGCAGCTCGATGATATTTCCGAATCTCTCGATAACGACTGCGACCGCGTTTT
>JAZQQT010000059.1:0-8668 GCA_045629205.1 Eubacteriales bacterium | reverse complement strand
CGGATAATTTATCATAACTCATTTTTGCAGCAGTAAATGAATCAATATTGTTACAGTTATCCTGCTCGACAATATAATATTCCATATTGCATTCTTCAGCGGTTGAAATGATTTTGTTCATATCTTGGATGCCATATCCGACAGGTCTGAATTCAAAAGTGTCATTTTCATTTTGAATCGCTATGTTACCGTCTTTTCCTGAATTATCCATTAAAGCATAAGGTGAGGATTCTTTATTTGCGTTTGCTTTGAAAAAGTCTTTAACATGAAGTACTTTCATCCTACCATTATATTTTTTGATATATTCAGCTGGATCATATCCTGCGAATTTAACCCAGCATACATCCATTTCTGGATTAAAAAGATTTTTCGGAATTGTATCAAACATATAATCATATGCTAACATGCCATTATAATCAACAAATTCAAAATCATGATTATGATACAGAAGTTCTATTCCGTTATCCAATAATTTTTCACCAATTTTTGTGTAATTCTTTACTGCCTCATCAAAATTTTTTCCACCGGGGCGTTCATCATCACCGGCCCACGGTACAGCAATATATTTACAACCGAGAATTTTATGAGATTCTATTACTGAATCCAAATCATTGACAAGAACATCATAATTTTGATGAGAAGAAATACATGTCAATTTTAATTCGTCAAGCTTTTTACGGATTTCTTCAGCTGTTTTACCATAATATCCAGCAAATTCTACTGTATTGTATCCGATTTCCGCAATTTTTTCCAAGGTGCCGAAATAATCATTTTCAAGATGATCACGAACAGTATATAACTGTATACCAATAGGTTTTTTGGTTTTCATTGTTTTCTCCTAATATATAAATAAAAATTTATTTTGCTTGTTTTAGTGAATAAACTTTTCCGATTTCGGTATTAAAGACTATTGTTTTTTCACTATATTCTTTTTCGTTTACACCGTCTGAGACAATAATATTTGAATCAAATGGATTGTGAACCCGACATTCTTTTCCCAACGTGGATGTTATTTCAAAATCAGTAATTTTACCGCTTTCACAAGCTGCACCGACTTTAAAGCCATCTCTTGCCCAAAGTTCGAATTGTGCATTATTATTTAAATCCCATGCGGGGAAAATTCTGATAACACCTGGAACAGCAGGGGCACCACCGGAACACTGCATTAATCCCATTTGTAATCCGGCTGCTGCATTACCAAGTCTTTGCGCAGAAATTGCGTTTACGCCTTCTCTTGAAGTCAGTCTGTTTGCATAAGGTGCTTTACATCCGTTATCATAATACCAGCAATGCTCGTCTTTTGCATCAAGACATTTCAATTGTCCGATTAGGCATACAAGCAAAACATCGCCTCTTCCCATACCGGCCCAGATTCTGGATGAGGTTGACATTTCTCCTGTTCCGTATCTTCCATGATTACCAATCCCATTTTCAAGATCAGCGAGAGATTTTTTAACGTCCTCTGGATCAGGAGCCATTCTGCGGAATGTATTCGAACCGATTCGGAACATTTCTGGATCTGCATTTTCAGTTTCGAGATTACACATATCCATATGAATGAAAGGGTTGCTGCATAGACCAATTGCCGGACTTGGCCATGATTCTCCGGGGACCCAGATCCAGAATTCATCTTCTGGAGATTCTGTTTGCAATCGTTTTGCCGCATCTTTACGTTTATTAGTCGGAATGGGGGTAAGATTATCAAGAAATTCTTGCCAAATTTGAATTTTATCTTGGTCAACATTTAGAATTTTTGCACATTCAATGGCAATTTTTGTGATACCATGAGCAGATACCAATGTAAGACAAGAATCGTATGCGCCCCAGTTTGCTTCGCTATCTGTAGTTCCGTAAATATGATATTTACCATCGGCAACATCTGGAAATTTTGGATATACTTCTTTTGTTGTATTTGGATATGTTCTATAAAATTCGCATACTCCTTTAATCATCGGATAAGCTTTATTTCTCAAATATTCTATATCACCTGTATAGACATATTTCATGTAAAAATGATATGCCAAATGACCTGCGCTGTCAAATAAATGAGTACACCAAGCATAAGGTCTTCTTGTTTCAACTAATGCAGGGTTTAAAAAATCCCAACGAGATTCGAGAGTTGGCTTACTTAGTCCGTATTTTTGTAATTCGGGAGAACATCCGTAGAACGATTCAGGTCCTCTGTCTAGCATGAAATTACGAAACTCTTCTTCAAATTCTTCAGGTATTGGTTCCGGGCCCAAAACATGTGTTGTTTCAAAAACATAAATACCCTCTGCCCCGAAATGTTGTCTTGCAGCAATTGCAAGTCTATCTTTAATATTAAAATACATGTCCAAATATGGATCAATCAGTTCATAATGACCTGATGGGAGAATAGCATTATATGTGAGTGTAATATTGTTGAACCATTGCATTGCGCCCCAATGTCGTAAATCACCTCTTGGACTGAAGAGTAACCCTCCGAAATTGGGTGCAAAAGGAGAATTTTTTGAAATTGAATTCATTATATACATAAAATATTGATAATGAGTTTCAAGCATCTCTGCTTCTTTAAAACCGGATAATTTGATATAAGATTTTGTCCAGAATTGATTCCAATCAAGAATGTGATTTTTTAATAGCTCGTTATATCCTATGTTTGAATCTGTATTGACTTTGTTTACTACGTCATTTATAATATCAAAATCCGGGTCAAATGTTGCGGAACTTGAAATGTAACAGCAATATTCTCCTTTTTTAGCCGGCATACAAAGTCGCATATCAAACTCTGTTGATGCTCCGAATCCGCACATTCCTTCAGGTAGTATCTGCTTTGTTCCGTTATTTTCATCATTAATTCTTGAAATATAATCTCTTCCGGTAATTCTGACAGCTACGGCAGAAGAACAATAATACTTTTTCTCTTTAAATACTTGACGTAAAACAATAACATCACCCACCCTATGGAAATATGATTTGGCAGTATGTTTTTCTCTTGTCTCAACTGCTGCTGCTCTTAAAAACTTAAGTTTTGCAGCACATTCAGTAGGATTATCACGATTGTCATTTATTTTAAATACAAATGTGTCATTAGCGGATGCAAATCCATCAATATTTAAGCCATGAGAATTTATATGCGCAATTGCGTTATAGCAATCCAAATGTTGAACTGTTGTATTGTCAAAAACATCAGGACCATACCCGACAAAATCAAGATCGAATAATGCACATGCATATCCATAGTCTCTGTGTTCTGCCGGAAAACTTTCGGTATCAGGACCATTTGCAAAAACATCGGATCTGTTTATTTGGAGCTTCAAAGCGTTTGGTGAAGTCCAAATTAAAGAACCCATTATACCGTTTCCGATTGGTAAACCTTCTTCGCATCGTTCTGCTGTTCCATTATAATGCAAATCTGAACGGTGAACTAAGTCTTCATAGTTGATTTTCATTTATTTTCTCCGTTTCTTATTTTTTTTTATTATATCAAATTTAATGTAAAAGTCAATGTAATTACATACCTTATTTTAAATAATTTTTAATTTTTAATTTAAAAAAAAGATTGACATATTCTTACTAGAATGTTATAATACAACATATTTTTTTGAGGACATATTATGCACGAACTGAAACAATTGATATTATCAAAAGGGAAGATTATTTCAAGTGATATTCTTGATGTAAGTTCTTTTATAAATCGGCAGATTGATTGTGAATTATATAATAAAATGGCAACTCATGTGGCAAATAAATTCGCAAATGATAAGATAGACAAGGTTTTAACAATCGAATCAAGTGGTATAGCTTTTGGTTTTGCGATTGGTTCTGTCTTAAATGTCCCTTTGGTTTTTGCTAAGAAAATTAAAGCTTCTATTGATAACAATAAATGTTATACAGCTGCTGCGCATTCTTTTACGCATGATCTGGATTTTTTTGCAACAGTTTCTTCTGATTTTATTATCCAGAACGAAAAAATATTGATTGTTGATGATTTCCTTGCAACAGGTAATGCATTTCTTGCCTTAACAGATATTTGTAATCAAGCCAAAGCTGATATAGTTGGTTTTGTTTCTATTATCGAAAAAGGATATCAGGGTGGTGGTGATTTGCTTCGGGAAAAGGGATTTAAAGTTGAATCTCTTGCTATTATAGATTATATGTCAAATGATGGTGAAATATCTTTTAGATAGTTTTATATTTGTTCTATTAGGTTATAACCTTTAGATAAAATTATTTTATGGAGGGACATTTTAATGTTCAGAAAGGCCATTTCTCTTTTTCTTGCTTTAGCACTAATTGTCGGCATTTTGTTTACATTTTCTGCTTGTAGTGATAATGCTGGCGAACAAAAAAAACTTGGTGAATCAGAGCCACTGCTTCCGATTACTACCGTCGCGGGTAAAGTTACTGTTGATTATGAAGTTCCTGATGATTTTAAAATCGGTTTTATTATGCTTCATGATGAAAACTCAACTTACGATCTTAATTTCATCAACGCTGCAAAAAGATTACAGGAAATTCTTGGTTTAACAGATGATCAGATCATTATTGTTACCAATATTCCTGAAGGTGAAGAATGTTATAATAAAGCCAGAGATCTTGCAGGTGCAGGTTGTAAAGTTATATTTGCCGATTCGTTCGGACATGATTCTTATATGCTTCAGGCTGCAAAAGATTTTCCCGAAGTTCAGTTCTGCCATGCAACAGGAACATTGGCAACAACAGCTGGTGTAAGCAACTATCACAATGCTTTTGCTTCTATTTATGAAGGCAGATATCTTGCAGGTATTGCTGCCGGTTTAAAACTTAATGAAATGATAGCATCCGGAAAAATTACGGCTGAACAAGCTGTAATGGGATATGTTGGTGCATTTACATATGCTGAAGTTATTTCCGGATTAACATCTTTCTATCTCGGTGCAAAATCTGTATGTCCTTCTGTTACAATGAAAGTTCGTTTTACCGGGTCTTGGTATGATCAGCCTGGTGAACAAGAAGCAGCAACCGCTCTTATCGAGCAGGATCATTGTGTGTTAATCAGTCAACATGCAGATTCTCTTGGCGCTCCTTCTGCTTGTGAAATGGCTGGTGTTCCGAATGTTTCATACAATGGTTCCACATATTCTGCAGGTGAAAACACATTTATTATTTCATCTGCCATCAACTGGACACCTTATTATCTCCTTATTTGTGAAAAAACAATTAAGGGTGAAGCCATTCCTGCTAACTGGTGTGGTGGTATTTCTGAAAACTCTGTTGCTCTTTCAGGTATTAATCAGGATGTAATGGCCGAAGGAACCATTGAAAAATTAAATGATACTATTAATCAATTCAAATCTGGAACTCTTCATGTATTTGCCACTGAAAACTTTACGGTAAAAGGCGAGCATCTTACTGAGTATCTTGCTGATATTGATGGAGATTACACCGGAGATACAAATGTAATTCATGACGGATATTTTGATGAGTCCGGAGATGCATTCCGTTCCGCACCATATTTTGATATTGAAATTGATGGTATTGAATATATTAATAGAATGTATTAAAAAATAATTTTTTTAAGGCGGTGCCCTTTATGAGCCCGCCTTAACTTTTGTTTTGAGGTTATTAATGGAAGACTCATTCGCTCTTGAATTAAAAAATATAACAAAATGCTTTGGCGGTATTGTTGCAAATAATAATCTTTCAATGAATCTTAAAAAGGGTGAAATTCTTGCTGTTCTCGGGGAAAACGGAAGCGGAAAAACAACATTAATGAATATGATTGCCGGTATTTATTACCCCGATAGCGGCAAGATATTCATTGATGGCAATGAAGCAGTGATACGTAGCCCTAAAGACGCGTTCAAATATAAAATCGGAATGATTCATCAACATTTTAAACTGGTTGATATTTTTACTTCAACTGAGAACATTGTGTTGGGTGTCCAAGATAAATCATTAAAAAAATCTGCTGAAGAAATCAAATCGATCGCTGACAGATATGGTTTTATTATTGATCCTCATAAAAAAATTTATGAGATGTCTGTTTCTGAAAAGCAGACTGTAGAAATTTTAAAGGTATTATATCGCGGAGCAGATATTCTTATACTCGATGAGCCTACTGCTGTTTTAACACCACAAGAAACTGAAGTACTTTTCTCTGTTCTTCGTAATATGAAAAAAGATGGAAAATCGATTTTCATTATTACACATAAAATGCATGAAGTCTTGGAGATTTCCGACAGAGTTGCGATTTTAAGAAAAGGTGAACATATTGCGACATTAAATACTGCTGAAACAAATGATGTTGAATTGACCGAATTGATGGTTGGTAAAAAAGTTTCTTTAAATATTGACCGACAATTATTTGAAGGTGATATAAGGCTGTCTGTCAAGAATTTATCTTGTATTAATAATGATGGGAAAAAAATATTGTCTGATATATCTTTTAATGTTAAATCAGGCGAGATTCTTGGCATTGCCGGTATAGCAGGAAACGGTCAGCGTGAACTACTTGAGGCTATTGCCGGATTACAACATATTACTGATGGTGATATTTTATATTTTAATCCCATTACAAATAATGAAGAAAACCTTCGAGATAAATCTCCGATTGAAATTCGAAAAATCGGTGTTCGCTTATCCTTTGTTCCTGAAGATCGTTTAGGAATGGGACTTGTGGCAAATATGGACTTAACTGACAATATGATGTTGAGAAGTTACAGAGATGGGACATCCTTTGTTGTAAATAGAAAAAAGCCACATGATTTAGCTGCTTCAATTGTTGATCAATTGAGTGTGGTTACACCAAACTTGACAACTCCTGTCAGCAGGTTATCCGGTGGAAATGTTCAAAAAATTCTGGTCGGACGTGAAATTTCATCTTCACCTACTGTATTAATGGTTGCATATCCTGTCAGAGGTTTAGATATTAATTCTTCTTTTCTTATATATAATTTATTAAATGAACAAAAGAAAAACGGGGTTGCGATAATCTTTGTTGGCGAGGACCTTGATGTTTTGGTCGAATTATGTGACAGAGTTCTTGTTCTTGGTTCTGGACATGTAACAGGAATTGTTGATGGAAGAACAACTACAAAAGAAGAGATTGGATTACTTATGACAAAGTCTGAAAATGACAGAAAGGATGTATAATAAAATGAAAAAATCATTTTCAGAAAACAAAAATAAGGAAGCCTCATTTCATATAGTTAAACGTTCAGAATCAAGTTTTTATTATAAAATATTTGTTTATTTTATATCTATTGTCTCTGCATTAGTTTTATCGGCAATAGTTACAGTTCTTGTTACAAATAAAAATCCTTTAGACGTATTTAGGTCTTTTATTGCCGGTGCTTTTGGTACTAAAATTCGTCTTCTTGATACTTTTGAAAATACAGCATATTTATTAGCGGTTGCACTTGCTGTTACTCCTGCATTTAAAATGCGTTTTTGGAATATAGGTGCAGAAGGGCAGGTACTTGTCGGTGGTTTGGCAACCGCAGCTGTAATGTTGTATTTTGGCGATTTTGTTTCTACACCAATTTTGATTATAAATATGATTGTGGTTAGTATATTAGCCGGCGTAGTTTGGGCTTTTTTACCTGCAGTTTTTAAAGCATATTTTAATACTAATGAAACTTTGTTTACTTTAATGATGAATTATATTGCCATACAATTAATTCAATGGTTCTTGAAAATTGCAGATCCATCAGGATCTAATACTGTAGGACCGTCTTTGTTAAAAAACGGATGGTTGCCTCGTATTGATGGCGAGTCATGTTATGGTAATCTTATTATTGTTGCTTTATTGACTGTTTTTATCTATGTATATTTAAGATACGGTAAGCATGGATATGAAATTGCAGTTGTCGGCGGAAGTGAGAACACTGCTCGTTATGTTGGTATCGATGTTAAAAAAGTAACAATCAGAACAATGGTCCTTTCCGGAGCTATTTGCGGCTTTATAGGTTTAATGCTTGTTGCTGGAACCTCGCATTCTATTTCAACAGAAATTGCCGGAGGCAGAGGATTTACCGCAATTATAGTCTCATGGTTATCTCAGTTTAACCCGTTATATATGATTCTTTCATCTTTACTTATTGTATTTTTACAGCAAGGGGCTGTAGAAGTTTCAACCACGTGTGGACTAAATACTTCTTTTTCAGATATAATTACCGGTATAATTTTGTTTTTTATCATTGGCGGAGAGTTCTTTATAAGATATAAAATTAAAAGAAATTCAGCTAAACAAGATAAAATTATAAATACGGGGGTGAAATAATATGGAATTTGTATTTGGATTAATTACCCGAGCAATTATGCAGGGAACCCCTTTGTTATTCGGTTCAACGGGTGAAATTTTAACGGAAAAATCCGGAAATCTTAATCTTGGAATTCCCGGAATAATGTATATAGGTGCAATTTCTGGTATAATCGGAGGTTTTTTATATCAAAATAGCGGACTTTATATTATTCCTGTTTTTGCTGTTTTAATTCCATTACTTTCTTGTTTGATAGGTTCTTTATTCGCATCTTTAATATATTCTTTTTTAACCATAACTTTACGTGCAAATCAAAATGTTACTGGGTTGGCATTAACAACGTTCGGCGTTGGATTCGGTAATTTTTTTGGTGGATCATTGATTAAAATTACCAAATCTTCAGTTCCGTATGTTTCTCTTGTTAAAATTGCCAAACATTA
>JAZQQT010000058.1:0-13649 GCA_045629205.1 Eubacteriales bacterium | reverse complement strand
CTTACCGCTGTTGTTAAGGGCGCAAACGTAACAAAAGAAGGCATCAACGCAGCTATGAAAGCAGCTGCTTCCGAATCCTTCGGTTACAACGAAGATCAGATCGTTTCTTCCGACGTTATCGGTATGAAATTCGGTTCTCTCTTCGATGCTACACAGACAATGGTTTCCAAGATCGACGACGATACCTATCAGGTTCAGGTTGTATCCTGGTATGATAACGAAAATTCTTACACCAGCCAGATGGTAAGAACGATCAAATACTTCGCAGAACTTAACTGATTACAGATTATCTGAAAACCGACTGATTTTTTCAGTCGGTTTTTTTTATATTGATTTTTTTGTATAATGTTGTATAATGATAGTATAAAGTAAGGTGGTGCGCTTATGAGTATTGTTTTAAAAAACGGGCTGATATACGACGGTGATTTCAATAAGATAAAAGCCGATGTAAAGACCGATGGTGAGAGAATTTCCGCTGTTGGGTGTGATTTCAGTGGTGACAAGGTGTATGACTTGACAGGACTCACGGTTTATCCTGGCTTTATAGATATGCACATTCACGGCTGCGGCGGGGCAGATACCTGCGACGCCACCCCCGACAGCCTTAAAACGATGAGCGATACCCTCGTGAAAAACGGTATCACTTCCTTCTGTCCCACATCAATGACGCTCTCGTTTGACGAATTGCGGAAAATATTCGCCAACGTCGCTTCGGTAAAGAACAGGACCGACGGCGCCTATATCCACGGTGTAAACATGGAAGGTCCCTATATTTCACCGGCAAAAAAGGGCGCACAGAACGGCAGCTATGTCCGTAACCCCGACAAGGACGAATTCATGCGGCTTTTCAACGGCTGCTGCGGCTGTATCAGTATCGTCGATATCGCGCCCGAATGTGACGGCGCCGAAGATTTCATAAAATCCGTTTCGCCCGTTTGTCCGGTTTCGTCGGCTCACACCTCCGCCGATTACGATGACGAATGCAGAGCGATAGAATGGGGCGTCCGCCACACCACTCATTTATATAACGCCATGAGCGGACTTTCTCACCGCAGCCCGGGTGTGGTCGGCGCTGTTCTCGATAATGCAGGGAGCAGGGGAGTCCGCGCCGAACTTATCTGCGACGGCTTCCATATTCATCCG
The DNA here is from genome assembly GCA_045629205.1 of Eubacteriales bacterium. Lineage (GTDB taxonomy): Bacteria > Bacillota > Clostridia > Oscillospirales > UBA644 > JAZQLP01. The sequence goes on along the minus strand of JAZQQT010000058.1, from coordinate 12,506 downwards.
GCGGCTCTCCGCATTGCGTTTGCAATGCTCGGTGAGGATAATTCCGTTATCGTCAGCGATTCCATGCGCGCGGCGGATTTCAGGGACGGCGAATACGATCTCGGCGGTCAGACGGTATTCGTTAAAGACGGCAAGGCTCTTCTTGCCGACGGGACGATAGCCGCTTCAACGACAAATTTGCACAAAGAATTCGTAAACGTCATAAAATTCGGTATTCCCGAAAAACAGGCTGTCAAATCGGTTACGATAAATCCGGCGAAAGCGATCCGTGTCGATAACGAAACTGGTTCTATCGAGGCAGGCAAGTCGGCGGATATCGTCGTTATGGATGATGAATACAATATCAGGCTCGTTATCGTCAGAGGAGAAGTCAAGGTTGAAAATTTATGAGTAATAAAGAAGCGTATATCGTGTCAAGAGAAGAATTTCTCAGTATGTTCCGAAGCAGAATAACAGATGCCGATTTTTGCGGACGCTGCGCCGATTTGTTTTACGATTATTACGTTATGCTTGCGGCAAAAAACGAAAAAATCAACCTCACTGCCATAACCGAGCCGAAAGAAGTTATCGAAAAACATTTTCTTGACAGTCTGCAGCCGTATTTTCTCGGTATTATCAAAGATTGTTCTTTTGTTGCCGACGTCGGGAGCGGAGCGGGTTTCCCCGGAATTCCGCTTGCCATCGCTCTGCCGCATTGCCGTTTTACTCTGATAGAGCCCATAAAAAAACGCGCTGATTTTCTTTTGTCGGTCATTAATGTTCTCTCGCTCAAAAACTGTGAGGTGTTTGCCGTTCGTTCCGAAGATGCGGCAAAGGCATTGCGAGAGTCTTTCGACGTGGTTTGCTCCCGTGCGGTAAGCCGTCTCAATATTCTTTCGGAATACTGTCTGCCGCTTGTAAAGGTCGGCGGCAAAATGGTCGCGCTTAAAGGTCCGGCGGCGGAAGAAGAGATTTCCGAAGCAATAAACGCCGTATCGCTTCTCGGCGGAGACACACCGCTGCTTGTTCCGTGTCACAACGAAAGCCGGAATATCGTTTCCGTAACGAAAATTTCGCCTACTCCCGCCAAATATCCCCGCCGTGCCGGTATTCCCGAGAAACGCCCCTTGTGACGTCGGATTATCACCGTCATTACTTTGATTCCCGATTTTTACGGAAGGTTGTCATGTCATGAAATTACCTTTTATTTTTGCAGACGGCGCGATTTTCGCAGCGCACCGTAAAATCTGTGTCTTCGGAGAGGGAAGAGGTGACGTTAAGGTTACTTTCGCCGGAAACACGGTATATACCGCCGCAAAAGACGGAAAATTCCATGCCTTTCTTCCGGCAATGACCTACGGCGGCCCCTATGAGCTCGCTGTTGCCGATGCCGACGAGACTCTTTGCTTTACCGATATTTATGTCGGCGAAGTCTACATTATGGCGGGGCAGTCGAACATGCAGTTCAAACTTAACGAGTCGTCGTTTCCCGTCGTTGATTATTTCGACGATTCGCTGCTCCGTGTTTTTTCGACCGACCGTGTTGAGGATTCCGATACGTTTCACGCAAAAGACGGCTGGGTCGGCGTTACAAAAGAAAATGCCGGCTATCTGACCGCCATCGGCGTTTTAACCGGGGAGGAGATCCGAAAGAAAAAGGATGTTCCCGTAGGCATAATAGCATGTTATCAGGGCGCTTCGGTAATCGAAAGCTGGCTGCCTCCTGAGGTCGCGTCTCTGCCTCAGTTTACCGTTCCCGAAGACGACAGATTCTATGACCATTACGATTCTTTTTACGGACAGTGGAATCACAACGGCGACCTATACTGCGCAATGCTGCCCCAGATTGTTCCTTATTCGGTCAGCGGAATCGTGTGGTATCAGGGCGAAAGCGACGTTACCACTTCCGAAGCTCTTATCTATAAGGACGAACTTCTCGCCATGATAGGCCTCTGGCGCTCCGATTTCCTTGATCCCGATCTGCCGTTTTATGTTATTCAGATTGCCGATTGCGACGATCGGGCATGGCCCTGCTGGTATGCGATACAAAAGGCGCAGGCGGATGCCGCCGATGACGCAAAACACGTCTATTGCATCGTTTGCCGCGATATATGCGAATCGAACACAATTCATCCTACCCGTAAATACGAACTTTCAAAACGCCTTGCAGATAAAATCTGTGAAACGCAATAAAAAAATGAAGCAGCCTTTCGGGGCTGCTTCTTTCATGCTGCGTGATTATTTGATTGTTTCCGAAAGCACGGCAAAGAGCTTGTCGGTTTCTATCGGCTTTGAAAGGTGTCCGTTCATTCCTGCATCAAACGCGTTCTGCTTGTCTTCGTCAAAAGCGTTTGCCGTCATTGCGATAATCGGAATATTCGCGGCGTAAGCATTCGGCAGTTTGCGTATTGCTCTTGTCGCATCGTATCCGTTCATGCGCGGCATCTGAACGTCCATGAGAATGATGTCGTATTGTCCGTCTTTTGCGTTCTGCATCTTTTCAACGGCGATGTCACCGTCTTCAACGGCTTCTACGATAACGCCCTTTTCTTCGAGTATTTCGCAGGCGATTTCGCGGTTGAGCATGTTGTCTTCGACCAATAATATCTTTATGCCTTCAATACTCTTGAGTGTCGGTTTTTGTTCATCGGGTTGTTCTTCGTCTTCGGGTTTTGCGAGACGGAATTTGAATATGATCGAAACTTCCGTTCCCACTCCGAGTTCGCTCTTTACGTCTATTGTTCCGTGCATCATTTCAACAAGCTGTTTAACGATGGTCATTCCCAATCCCGTGCCCTGAATACCGCTGACGGTGGATGATTCGGAGCGCTCAAACGGGTCGTAAAGCTTTGCGAGGAATTCTTTGCTCATGCCGATACCGGTATCTTTTACCAACAGCTCGAGAGAAACGGTATTGTTTGATTTGTCGAGGTCGAGGATCTTTACCCAGATGTCAACACGCCCGCCGGGATTTGTATATTTGATTGCGTTGGAGATGATGTTCATCGCAATCTGATTGATTCTTGTCTCGTCGCCGTAAACCCATAAAGCTCCGGCTTTACCGCGATGTAATTCAACCGTAACATCGTGCTGACGGCCCGCTTCCGTGCATATTTCCATCGTCGTTGTCGAGGCTTTTGTAAGATTCATCGGCTTTATCCTAAGCGTCATTTTGCCCGATTCTATACGTGACATGTCAAGGATTTCGTTGATTAATTCAAGCAGATGGTGACCCGCATCGTCAAGCTTGTTAAGATAATCGTTCACTTTTTCGGCATTGCCGAGATTTTTTTTCGTCAGTTCTGTAAATCCGAGAATCGCATTCATCGGAGTCCTGATATCGTGCGACATGTTGAACAGGAAACGTGTTTTTGCTTCGTTTGCCACGTTTGCTTCTTTAAGGGCTTCTTCAAGTGCCTTCTTTGTTTCTATGTCCTTTTTTACCATCGTGTCAACGTTACGGAATCCGAAAACCATCAGATTGTCGGATCCGGGTACACGTCCGCAGCAGAACTGATAGTAGTTCTGCACCCCGTCTTTAATTCGCTGATAGTTGAATTCGGTGATGTTTTCGGTCGTGATGATTCCGTTAAGATGACCTATTTCGGTCCATCTCAGAAAAGCTTTTCGGTCGGATTCGATAACGTATGTTTCGGCGTATATCGTTCTGAACTTGTTGAAGTCTCCGCATTCGTTCGCCAGCTGCTGAATGGAAAAGGCACACGGCATATCAGAAGTTCTGAAAACCTGAAGTTCCCCCGTCTGTAAATCGGTCAGGTAAAGAGGGCCGTATTCAAGACTGAGTGTGGTGATAACGCCCGATGCGAGATATTCTTTTTTACGCACTTCCTGTAATTCCGCTTCTGCTTGTAATTCGCGGACTTGAAGCTCAAAAGATTGTGTGAGGAATGTCTGAACGAGAACACAGGAGATGCAAAGACCCATTGAAGATGCCGGCGCATCGGGATAAATAAGCTGAAAAATGTCAAACACGACAGGCCCGAGTGATATCAATATGAATGAACGGATACCTCTTTGTTTCGCCGTTCCTTTTGCAGTGGCAAGGCCGAAGATTGCGATGGACGTCGTTAAAATATATACCGAGAACTGAAGATAGAACAAGATCGAACGGAAATCTGTCGTTTGGTAGTTTCCCGTTTCGTCTACGTAAAACATGAATTTCGTAAAGAAATTGCAGATTATCATCCCGAACTGCACGAGCATCAGCGTTGCGGAATAGTATACGACAATCTTTGAACGGCGGATATATTTGTTCATCGAACTGTTGTAATAAACAGACCAGACAAACGGAGCCAATGCCGAGCTTGCATGGAATACAGCCGAGGATATCATCAGCCCGACGTCACTGTTGATGACGCCGGATGCAAATAAACCCCATATTGCGTCCTGAATACAGAAGAAGATGATATATCCGAAGAAGTTGAGATGGGCATCTCTTTCTTTTGTGCGGTTGTTGATTGCGCTGTAAAGATACAGTATCAGCACTATTGTCGCGGCAACGAATGCCATTACTGCATAAAGCGGATGAACATTTCGGTTAAATATTTCACTCATATTCATTCTCCGTGAAAATAATTATACAGAAATATTATAACAAAAAAAATAAAAATTCAAGTGCCGTTTTTTGTTTTACGGCTGTTTCTTGACATATTGCGAAAAGTATTCGATAAAGAAAGGACATGTTATGCCTTGTTTGTTTGATTCGTTTCCGCATTTCCGCGATGATATGATTGTAATTGACAAAATGAGGGAATCCGATGCGGCGGAAATCGGGCATGACCTGGGAGGAAAAGAGTCTGTCTCCCTCAATGTTTTCGAACTTGTTATAAGGGATTGATTCCCTTCGCTGTTCTTTATGTTTTATTACGGCAAGCCGCCGGGGATGGTTTTTCATCTCCGGCGACTTTGCTGACTTTTACAATGTTTTGCTGCGGTTCAGTTATTCAGATAATTTTTTTTCCGGTATCCGCATTTTTTGCAGACGCCTTTTCCGTCAAGTGCGATGCCGCACATCGGACAGCGGTCCTTGCTGTCGGACACGGAATATTCCTCGCTTGCGGCATTTACACCGCTCGTAAAGGTGATTTTTGCGATATTCAGCTTGTCTTTAAGCAGGTCATACACGATCCGTATCATGCCCTCCGTCGTCATGGTTTCTTTTGTTACCACAAGACGGCATTCCGGATATGCCGCGGCAAGCTCGGTTCTGAAAGCGGGTCCTTTCATCCGATTCTGCGGCGCACCGTTTCTTATGCCCTGTTCTTCGTAAACTTTCAGAATTGCGGGCAGCAGCGGGTCGTCTTCGCGGAGTATCAGCGCGTGGTCGAAGTTTTTAAGGACTTCCCATGCCGTTTTTTCTATTTCGTTGCAGGGAAATACCATGTTGACTCCGGGGTTTACCGAGTCTTCGACTTCGAGTATCAGGGTCCCCGTATGTCCGTGCAGATACTGGGCTTCGCCGCGGAAACCGTAAAAGCGGTGTGCGTATTGCAGAGAAAGTGTTGCTATGCTTCTCATGTTCTTCTCCTTTTCCTCTTTATTTGAGGCTCAGAATGTATGTGCCGGCATTAAGGTATGCGGCAAAGGTCGTCCAGACGAAAAGCGCCGTCATCATCAGTCCCGCCGCGCGATTGATTTTGTAAAATCTGAAAGCGCAGATAATAATCAGCACCCACATTACGAGCAGCCATACCAAAGACAGGAGATACAGCCCGTATGTGAAGAAGAGGGTAGACCAGAACATGTTCATGATAAGCTGAGCGGCATAAAACAACAGCGTTTTGCGTTTATAGTCCGGCTCGGCGTCCGACGCGTAAACAAGGTAAGACGCAATTCCCATTACGGCGTATAGAATCGTCCATACGATGGGGAACAGCCATCCCGGAGGCGAAAGCGGCGGGTGAGGCATCGTTTCGTAGCCTTTCATGTCTCCGGCAGTCAGAAATGCCGAAAATCCGCCGACAAGAAGGGGAATAATTATTGCGATTATCAATGGTAAAACACGTATTCTGTGTCTGTATTCGGTTCTCATATTTTCTCCGATTGATTAATTATTTTTTATTTTATTTTATATCGTTTCGGTATATGTTATACCGGCTCATCGTCCTGCATTAAGGCCTCCTTTTTCCGCGCACCACAGACCGTGGAGATTGCAGAATGCGTATACGGCTTCCACTCTGTCTCCGGGGTCGAGGAAGAATACGGCTTCCGGGCGGCTTCCGGGATGAAGCTCCTTTAAACGGAATCCTTGATTTGTGCGCAGACCTATCCATGAGATGTAATGATTGTCTTTCATCGGATGCAGTTCGCTGCCTATTCTGACCGAAACGGTTCCGTAACTGTCGGTATAAACGGGAAGGTGTTTATCCGCAACTCCGTCGGTGTGATTTTCGGTCATTTCGGTCATCGGTTTGCCGCAGCAGTAGGTGGGAATATCCGTGTCGTCGATAAGGACAGCGGTTTTTCCGCAGATGTCACAATGGTAAAAATGCAGTGTCATTTGAAAACCTCCGTAAAGTTTTTTTATTTTTTTCTTGCGTTTGGTGTGGATGTATGGTATAGTTATATGGCAGGGATCCATGTCCTGATTATATTCTATCAGCTTATCCCGTAAGTGCAATACACAGTAACGAAGCGCGTTTGCTTCTTTTATAAGTGAAAAGGAGACCGATTTTTATGCAGCAGCGAAGCGAAACCGATTATTTACCCAATGTTCTCAGCCTTAATCCTTCGGATTTGATTAATTGGTGTAAGAACAGAAAACAATTTCTCGGACTTTCAAATCAACGTCTTGCCGAGCAGTCGGGGGTTCCCGTCGGCACGATAGACCGTATCATGGCAGGTAAATATACCGAATTCCGTTACAGCTCCATTCAGCCGATAGTCGCTGTTCTCATCGGCATCCGTGAAGATACTCCCAAGCCCGAAAACGCAGATGCGCAGCAGGTTCAGGATTATTACGATACAATCGAAGGCTACAAGCTCGTTGTGGAAAACAAAAACCACGTTATAGACGAACTTAAAAATACCCTCCGTCAGCTTTCCGATGAAGTAGAATTTCTCAAAACGGAAAACGAGCGCAAACATCAGGCAATCACCAGACAGCAGGAACACGTTTCTTGGCTCGAGGGCATCGTCGATGATCTGCGCCACCGTAATTAACTCAATGTTTATTTATAAAGGAGAAGGTATAAAATGAGTAAAGAAATAAAAATCGGTATTTTCGGCTTTTCACGCGGTGAGTCTTTTTACAGTCTCATGAAAGAAGAAGATTCGATTGAAATCGTTGCGATTTGTGAAAGACGCGAGGAATGTGTCAGAGAAATAAAAGAAAAAAATGAGTGTCCTGTTTTTGCCGATTTCGATGAGTTTATGGAATACGGTAAAGCGCACGGCATGAACGCCGTTTTTCTGGCAAACTTCTTTAACGAACACACTCCTTATGCCGTAAAGGTTATGGAGTCCGGGATGGCTGCGATCAGCGAGACGATCCCTGCTTCAACGCTCAAAGAAGCCGTTGAACTCTGCCGTGTTTACGAGCGCACCGGCAGTAAATATATGTTTGCCGAAAACTATCCGTTTATGCCCGGTAATCTTGAACTGAAACGTCTTACCGAAGAGGGCATACTCGGGACCGCGATGTATTTTGAGGGCGAATATAATCATCACGACCGGGGATACGATCTTAAACAAAGAACCAGAGGCAGGTATCACTGGCGTAACTGGGAACCGCGCGGCTATTATATTACGCATTCGCTCGGTCCGATTATGTATATTACGAATTCGTCTCCGAGATATGTTTCCGGACATACTGCGTATTCTCAGATTCAGGCCGACGACAATAAGTTCCGTCCCATAAACGACGGTATGGCAATGATGACATGCGAATTCGACAACGGAACTTTTGGGCGTTTCTCTGGGTGCAACGGCGTCGGAGCGCATAAATTTTACCGTGTAACGGGTGACAGAGGCGCCGCTCTATACGGTGGCCGCGATACGGAAGAGGTTTACCTTTCTCTTAAATCGGAGTGGAAGGTTGATCCCGAATATCCCGACGAAAGCTCGTATCTTCCCGATCCTGCAAAACTTGATCCCGCAACGGCAAAGGGACTCGAAACAGGGCACAGCGGAAGTGACTATGTTGTCGTCCAAAAAATTATCGCGTATCTTCGCGACGGTATAGAGCCCTTCTTTAATGTATATAGGGCGGCTGAAATGTCCGCCGCCGCCGTTCTCGGATGGCGCAGCTGTCTCAATCACGGCGAAAACTACCGTATCCCGGATTTCCGGAAAGAAGAAGAGCGCAAACTTGTCGAAAACGATGATCTCACTCCATTCAAAAAAGCCGACGGTACGGGCAATACCGTTCCGGTCGCTCTCAATATTGCCGAAGACTGGGAAAACTACTGGGATCCCGACGAGCCGGGAATATACGTAAAATAAAACAGGGGAATTAACTTTGAAAATCGTAACTTTTAATATACGCTGTTCTTTTGACGGCGATGGAATAAACAGCTTTACTCACCGCGCGGGGAATATTCTTCTCGAAATTGACCGTGAGCTTCCCGACGTTATCTGCTTTCAGGAAGTAACCGAGGATCATGCTGAGTTTCTCTGCCGCCATCTTCCGGAATACCAAACGGTTTATCGTGGCCGCGAAAAAGATATGCGTGACGAAGGCCTTGCAATATCTGTTCGCCGCGCGACTGCCGAACTTTACGAAACCGGCGTGGAATGGCTCAGTAAAACGCCTGCAGTCCCGGGCTCACGCTACGACGGGCAGGAGGATATGCCCCGTATTTTGCAGACCGCCACGGTTCGTCTCAAAACAGGCGAGGTTTTTCGCGTTTACAATGTTCATCTCGAACATATCGGTGATACAGTCCGTGTTATGCAGATAGATCAGGTGCTTGCCCGTATAAAGGCTGATTCCGAGGCTTATGATATCCCCGGATTTCTTCTCGGTGATTTCAATGCGACCCGTGAAACCGATACATACAAACATATTATGGCTGCGGGACTTGTGGATCTCACTCCTGGAATAAAAGTCACAAGTCACCATTACGGGACACGTCCGGGTCCGTATCAGATAGATTATATCCTTACTTCTCCGAAAACGGCGGCAAATCCTCATTATTTTAAGGTCTGGGATTTTGTTGCCGACGGTATCTATCTTTCCGACCACTATCCGATAGAACTTGATATGGAACTGTAATTATTCTGATTTTGCATTCTTCTGTGTATATAAAAAAGCTCGTGATAATATTCACGAGCTTTTGTCGTTTATTGGTTTTTATTGCAGTATATGCTGCCTGTCTGAGAAGCATGCAGGGAACTCGTCATCTTTTGTGCTCGGCGTCTTGGAAATTGAGATTATTATTTCCTGCCATAATTATTTCCACACTAAGATAGCAGTATCTTTCTCAATTCTTCAACGTCTTTTGCGTAGTAGTCGGGTTTAACCGCCTCCATTTCGCCTTCGGGAGCATATCCGTAGCCTGCGCCGACTGTTATAAACCCAACTCTTCTGCCGCCGAATACGTCGAATTTGCGGTCTCCGACCATTACGGTTCTTTCCGGGATAACTCCGCCGAGACTTTCGATCGCAAAATCTATAACCTCGTCCTTGCTTGTCCTCGTGTTGTTGAGCAGTGAACCAGATACAAAGTCAAAATATTCCGCCATTCCGAACTTGTCGAGTATTCTCTGCGCAAACGGTGTCGGTTTGCATGTTGCCAGAACAACACGTTTCCCCGCAAGTTTAAGATCGCGCAGAAGTTCCGGGATGCCTTCGTATATCATAACGTCAAGCAGTCCGTCAACAGAGTAATATTCGCGGTATATTTTTATCGCCTCGTATGATTTTTCCTCTGTAAGCCCGATTGCGTTCATGAACGAATCGAGCAGGGGAGGACCGATAAAATATGTGAGATTATCGCGGTCGTAGTCCGTTATCCCCATTTTGTCAAGAGCGTATATTACCGATTTTGTAATGCCCGATTTCGGGTCGGTAATTGTTCCGTCCAGATCAAAAAATATATTATCGTATTCCATATCATTTATCTTTCCGTTACGTAAACGTAACCCTGTCCGTCTGTCGTGACGGTGATGTTTCCGTTGTCTTTTGTCGTTAATACTTTTCCGTAAGCCGTCAGTCTGCTGATTGTATCCGGATGAGGATGCCCGTAGCTGTTGGTCGCCGAGACCGATATGACCGAAAGCCCGGGTTTTACCGATGCCAGAAAATTTTCGGACGACGAGTATGCCGAGCCGTGATGGGGAACGGCGAGAACATCTGCCGTAACGTTCGGATATGCCGCTGCGAATCTGCTTTCGGCGGCCGCCGTCATATCGCCCGTAAACATATAATCCATATCCCCGCATGTGGCGACCGTTACGAGACTGTTGTCATTTTGGTCTCCGCCCGGGAACAGATGCTTTGTGTAAACTGTTATTTTTCCGTTTCCGAGCTCAAACTCTGTGTCTTCTTTGATGACCGATATCTTTGCTCCGTATATTTCGGCAGCATAAAGGACCTGTTCGTAATACTCTTCATCGCCTTCTGTATAGGGAATGTATATGGTATCGACTTCGATTTTTTTCAGAAATTCCGTGATTCCGTTAACATGGTCCGAGTGCAGGTGGGAAAGAATCACGTAATCCGCTTTTTCACGTCCGTATTTCAGCAGACAGTTTGCCGTCTTTCCTCCGGGATTGTCCGTTCCTCCGCAGTCGATAACGGCTGTCATATCGCCCGAGAACACCACCGATGCCGAACCCTGTCCCGCATCTACGTAACATACCTGCATAAGCGCTGTTATCTCTTCGATCTGCTGATTTTTTATTTCCTGTATGAAATATGCTCCGAGAAGAACGGCAAATGCCAGGAATATTTCAAAAACAAGTCCGATTTTATTTTTGCCTTTTGATTTTTTTCGTTTGCTTTGCTTAACGGGGAAGAATGCGAACAGAATAAATACCAGCACCGAGAATGCGGCGGTCCAGATGGCAAATTCCGATGCTGATTCTCCTGCGCTTTCACTGCCTATGTATGAAAAACCGAGCCCTGCGATAAATTCTGCAACACCGATGATGAATTTTATCCCCAGTTTGACGGCAAATATAATGGGATTGACGATAAAACTCAGAAACGGGATATTGTAAAGCATCAGAACCAGAAGCGTGCCGACGTAAACGGGCGTTACTGCCCATAGGCACAGCATTCCCGAAAGAACCGCCGATGTTGACGCGCTTCCGAAGAATATGATGGAAACCGGTAAAGTGGCAACACTGCAGACAAGCGATATCGAAAATGTGTCGATAATAAAAGAGAGTATTTTGCCCGCAACTTTTCCTGTTTCGAGAAGCAATCTGGTTGTGACGTTTTTCTTGACCGGCTCGTAAAACAGTTTTATCGAAAATGCCGATGCAAACGACAGAAGAAAAGACACGTCGGTTGCATAAAACGGATTTATAAGAAGAAGTGCGGTCAGCGGTATGGCAAGCATATTAAGCCCGTCGGCTTTTCGTCCCGTTTCTTTATATCCTATTATAATCAGCGCCAGAACGGCTGCTCTTACCGATGACGGAGAAAATCCGCAGACGGTCAAAAGACATGAAACCGAAACGGCAACCCCCGCAAACGTGACCCATTTGTTTTTGAACAATGCGAATATCGCCGTGATAAACGCCACAAAGATGCCTACGTGCAGTCCCGAAACGCATGTGATGTGAAGCAGTCCCGAATTTTTCAGCGATGTGTATTCGTCTTCGTCAAGATACCTCGAACCTCCGAGGATCAGGCTCTCTGCTACGTCAGCCTGCTCTCCGAAGGCGAGGTTGAGCGTTTTTTCAATACCGTTTCGTATCTTTGCCGTAAATGCGGCAAACGAAAACCCCGTCGGCTTTTCGTTGAGATATTCTTCTGCTGTGTCAAGTGATGCGTATAGAATTACTTTGTCCGATTCGTAACGCTCGGGATAATACAATTCTTCGAGGTCAAACGTTCCGGTAATTGTGTCGCCGACCTCAGTTTCCGGAGTGTGTCTGTTCTGATACAGCAGCTTGTATCCCGAAAGATCTCCTTCTTTCGGCTTGATATAATAGAGTGAGGCGCTTCCTGACGACTTTATGTAGTCAGTAACGGTCGCGGTGATTTTTTCGGTTTTCCCCGTGTGATTTTGCCGCGCGTCATTAAGCCGGCCGTAGTTTACGGCCCAGTTCGCAAATGCCACTGCGGCGGAAATCAAAACGACCGATACCGCAGTGCGGAATTTCCACGGTCTTTTTACCGTGACGGAAACGGCAATTACCGCGAGTCCCGTAATCGCGAGGCATAATCCGGCGATAATCGCAAAGCCTGCGGTTAATCTCGCAAACCGTCTGAGGATTTCGCATATAACTGTCGTGACGAACAGTGAAATTCCGGTATATAGTATCGGTCGCTTCATAATGTTTCTTGTTTATGTCTTATTTGACGGTGATTTCTATTTCGTCGCCTTTGTTTG
>JAZQQT010000057.1:0-8912 GCA_045629205.1 Eubacteriales bacterium | reverse complement strand
AGTCGCACAGTGCAGAGTTGTTTAAAAAAACGGAAATGGCATCGGCAAATCCGAGTTTGTTGAACTCAAAAAGCTACCTGCTGAAGAGGAAACAGAATTCCTTTTCAGCGGGTAGCTTTGTCTTATAACATATCAAGCAGGAAAAAAGTATATATTTTTCCTACTCAATCTTTAGGGGCAATCCCCTAACACCCCACAGGACTGGGGAAGAATCATAAGAAATGAAAAACTTCCTTATCAACCTGTGGCAAAAGGTTCGGACATCCTTTTTTGAACTGTTATTTTAACGCTGATTTTGCGAGAAGATCGGCTGCCTCATTCAGATATATGCCCGTATGCGCCTCAACCTTGTGAAATGAAACGGAAAGTCCCGAACAAATCTCACTCATACGAAAGATATAATTTACCGAAACCGGAGTTGACGCCCTCCATGTCCCGTTATACCACGCGGCAATACCCATATAGTCGTGATATATATTCAACGACGAAACATTACGTCCGACTGCAAGTTTTGCGGCAAACATCGTTCCGTCAAGTTCACCGGCGACATTACGCGCGGTAACAAATTCAGGCACATTATTCTTTCCGCAAAATGTTTCAATTCCTTTTGAAGAAATAAAGACGACGCCATATGCATATTCGTTTTTTTTCGCATCGAAACTTCCGTCTACATAAGCAATAGCGGAATCGGAAGATACATCAAATGAAGAAAAATCTTTTTCGGCTTTTTCAATATATGCGGCAAGACGTTTTTCCGGATCAGTAGGAAAACATTCTTTTATATCTTTTTTTTCCTTATCGGAATCCACGCCGTTCACAAAGGCATCGGCTTCTTCAAAAGTAGGAAAAGATTTATATCTGGCGCCATCAAAACCGAGAACATACTCTTCACATTCTTTCCATGATGTAAATACGCCGGTTTTTCGTCCGACACGAACTGCATAATACTTCTGCTTAGGCATCTGTTGCTCCGGCATTTTTCTGCTTTATCATCATATCCTTGACCTTCATAAGACGTGTAAGATTCCCACGCTCGTTTTCGTCAAGTTTCATTCTGATGTATTTTATTGTTGTTTCCAATTCCGGAATCATTACGTTTTCGAGAGCATTTACTCTGCGGCGTGTTTTTTCGATTTCATCGGCAAGCAGCATTACCGTTTTCTCTGTCTGCGCAAGTTCAATAAGTTCGGGAAGAAGATTTGTGAGTTGTTCCACTGCCACATCAAGTTCACCCGAAGTAAAAGCGTAACCGTATGGACAGGTCGTGCCTGTAGACCGATACTCTGGATTATAAACGGGAGTTTTTACTCCCATTATGTCACGTGAAGTCAAATCTATACTTACGCTGCCTGCGGGAAAGCACAAAGCCTCTTCGAGAGACTGCTTCGACATCAACGCTGCGGCTATTGAGAAACCTCCCTGTATATCCTTTAGGGAATCCTCGACTTTACGGCGCAAAATTCTGTTCTGTTTAACGATTTCGAGAAATTGTTTAACCATCTCGTCGCGTTTATCTTTAAGAAGTTTGTGACCTTTACGTGCGGTCACAAGTCTTTTTTTGAGCTTTGAAAGCTCCATACGCGTGGGATTTACGTTGATCATGTTACATCCTTTAACGAATTAATTCCAACCATCTCCGCCGAATTCATCAAATAATGCCGGCTTGATTCTCTTTAGTTCGGATTTCGGGAACATTTTGAGAAGTTCCCAACCGATGTTAAGAGTTTCTTCAATCGATCGGTTTTCATCATATCCCTGATTGATATATTTTTCTTCAAAGGCATCGGCAAATTTTGCATAAATTCTGTCGAGAGGAGTGAGTGCGGATTCGCCGAGAATAACCATGAGCTCCTTTGCTTCTTTACCCTTTGCGTAGCATGCAAACAGCTGATTCATTGTGTTTGCATGATCTGCTCTCGTCTTCCCTTCGCCGATACCCTTATCTTTGAGACGGGAAAGTGAAGGAAGAACATCTATCGGTGGGTTAAAGCCTTTTTTGTAAAGTTCACGGGATAGAATAATCTGTCCCTCGGTAATATATCCCGTAAGGTCGGGAATGGGATGAGTCTTATCGTCTTCAGGCATTGTGAGAATCGGTATCATGGTAATACTGCCTTCGCTGTCGCGACGCCGCCCGGCTCTTTCATACATGGTTGCAAGGTCGGTATACATGTATCCCGGGTATCCTCTTCTTCCCGGAACTTCCTTGCGAGCCGCAGAAACCTCACGTGTTGCTTCGGCATAGTTTGTTATATCCGTAATAATAACAAGAACATGCATATTCAAATCGAAAGCAAGATACTCGGCTGCGGTAAGAGCCATACGGGGAGTGGAAATTCTTTCGATTGCGGGGTCAGAAGACAGATTAACGAAAAGAACCGTTCTGTCTATTGCTCCTGTTTTTTTGAAGTCTGAAATAAAGTAATCCGCTTCTTCGAAAGTAATACCTACAGCCGCGAAAACAACGGCGAATTTCGAATCGGTATTAAGAACCTTTGCCTGTCTTGCAATTTGTGTTGCCAACTGAGCATGCGGAAGACCGGAACCCGAGAAAATGGGGAGCTTCTGACCGCGAACGAGAGTATTAAGTCCGTCTATTGCCGAAACGCCTGTTTGAATGAACTCGGAAGGATAATTGCGTGCGGCGGGGTTCATGGGAACACCGTTTATATCTATTTTCTTTTCGGCAAGAATTTCGGGACCATCGTCTATCGGTCTGCCGAGACCGTCGAAAACACGACCGAGAATGTCGGGCGAGACACCGAACTCGATACCGGTTCCCAAAAACTTGACTTTACTGCCTTCAAGATTCATACCGGCGGAGCTTTCGAAAAGCTGAACGACAGCATTTGTGCCGTCAACCTCAAGAACTTTACAGTGACGACGTTCGCCTCCCTGAAGTTCTATTTCTCCGAGTTCCCCGTATTTTACTCCGGAAACCTGTTTTACAAGCATCAAAGGTCCTGCGACTTCTCGTATTGTTTGATATTCTTTTAGCATAATAGTGTCCTTTCCGCTCAAGCACCGAGTAATGAAGCAATTTCGTCTGTCATCTGCTTTTCGACGACAGAGAACTCAGATTCGAATTTATCAGCCGGAACGTCTTTCAGACGTGCTATTTTTTCTCTGACAGGCAACCAAATAATGTCGTCGAGATTGGCGCCTTTTATAATTGCATCGGAAGCCAGCTTGTAGAAGTTAACGATCAGTCGAAGCATATATGACTGCTTTGAGGCTACAGTGTATGCATCGTCCGGCGAAAAAGCATTCTGCTGCAGATAATCTTCACGAATCGACTTTGTGGTTTCGAGAATTATTCTGTCGGCCGGAGATAAAGAATCTATACCGACAAGCTTAACGATTTCATCAAGTTCATTTTCTATCTGAAGAAGTTTTGAAACGAGTTTTGTATTTTCCGACCAGTCACGTGCAATATTGACAGTAATGTATTCGTTGATTCTGTCGGCATAAAGCGAATATGAATTAAGCCAGTTGATAGCCGGGAAATGACGTTTATAAGCAAGAGATGAATCAAGTCCCCAGAAAACCTTTACGATACGCATTGTTGCCTGAGCAACAGGGTCCGAAAGGTCACCGCCGGCAGGAGAAACCGCGCCTATGGCTGTTAATGATCCTCTGCGTCCGTCACTGCCGAGACAGATAACATCGCCTGCTCTTTCGTAGAACTGCGCAAGACGGGAGGTAAGATATGCGGGATAACCTTCTTCTCCCGGCATTTCCTCGAGACGCCCCGACATCTCACGGAGAGCTTCCGCCCATCTTGAAGTCGAATCTGCCATTATTGCGACATCGTAACCCATATCTCTGTAGTATTCGGCAATTGTGATTCCGGTATAAATCGATGCTTCACGCGCAGCAACAGGCATATCGGAAGTATTTGCTATAAGAACGGTTCTTTCCATAAGGGATTTGCCGGTTCTCGGGTCAATGATTTCGGGAAATTCCATAAGAACATCGGTCATTTCGTTTCCGCGCTCTCCGCAACCAATATAAACAACAAGGTCAACATCGGACCATTTTGCAAGCTGGTGCTGAACAACTGTTTTTCCGCTACCGAAAGGTCCGGGAACACAGGCTGTTCCGCCTTTTGCAAGAGGAAAAAGGGTATCAATAATTCGCTGTCCGGTCACAAATGGCTCGGATGGAGTCATTTTCTTGGCATATTTTCTGCCTCTTCTGACAGGCCAACGATGCATAAGTTTTATATCTTTTATTCCGTTACCCGTATCGACTTTCGCAACCACATCTTCAACAGTATAAGATCCGGAAGAAATTTCCGTAATCGTGCCGTTGATCCCGTATGGGATCATTATTTTATGAAGAATTACATCTGTTTCCTGGACGGTTCCGATTATATCCCCCTCAATAACACTGTCACCGACATTTGCCGTTGCGGTAAATTTCCATACTTTTTCTCTGTTAAGAGACGGGACGTCTACACCTCTGACGATAGTTGACCCCGCCACTCTGCGAAGTTCCTCAAGCGGACGTTCGATACCGTCGAATATATTGGTCACAAGTCCCGGTCCGAGTTCGACTGAAAGCTCCATATTATCGGATACAACAATATCACCGGGGCCGATACCCGTCGTTTCCTCATAGACCTGAATAGAAGCCTTGTCGCCTCTCATTTCGATTATTTCACCGATAAGACGGTTTTTACCTACTCTGACAACGTCAAACATATTTGCAAATGACATACCTTCCGCAACAACGAGAGGTCCGGCAACTTTTACAATTGTTCCAGTTTGTTCACTCATTTTTATCTCCGTAAATCTTTCAGCCGACAATATCTGTGCCAACGGCTTTTTCGATTGCTTGTTTGATTTTTTTCATACCGATATCATCCCGGGAATTTTTGCCCGGAATCGGTATCACTGCGGTCGTATAGGATGTTGAAAACGCCGCTATTTCGGTTTCTGCCGATTTGTAATATTCATCCGTCACGAAAATAACGGCACATCCGTTTTTTGACAAACTATTCAGTTCTGCGACAGCCTGTTCTTTATTAATAACGGGGCGAACGTCAAATCCGACTGACTGAAAGCATAATACGCTGTCTCTGTCTCCGATTACACCTACGTTATACATATGAGAACCTCAATCTTTCACGTATTTTATCCGGCGCAAGACCTGCAAGTTTTCCCGACATTACTATACGCGTGTTCTTTATTTCCGCTTCTTTTGACAACAGATACGAAACAACCGTCTCTGCTCCGAAAGGAACGCAGCGGAGTTCCGCAATAAAATCACCGGTTATTTCGTCCGATACGGCTTCAAGTTTTGCGAATGAAATCTCTTCTTCGGGAATAATTGAAAATTTTTCGAGAGCCGTATATTTATATCCGGACAAAAAATCGGATTTGGTTTTATTTTCTTTGTCTTTATAAAACGTTACAGGCATACCGCCGTCTATAAAAACACTGTTTTCATAAAACGAGAACTGTTTTCCGACAGCAACGGTGCGAAGATACGATATGCAATTTGTGATATCGATTCTTATCCCTGCATATTTTTTAAGAAAATCAAAGCCGGATTTTTCTGCTTCGGCGACAAATGCCTTAAAATAGAATTTATCACATATCAAATCTATAACCTGCGGATCTTCCTTTTCGGAAAAAGCGTTTATTGATTCTTCGATTGCACCGCAAACATATGAGCCGAGTATATTTTTATCACGATTTATGAATGCCGATTTCATATCATGCTTTGAAAGATTTCCGCATTCGGAAAGCATTCCGTCGCTGTTCACATCAAGAATCTCTTCTTTCAGCAATGCTTTTATGTTCATAAAATCATACTGAAGACGAAAAATACTCAACAATGACGGATTAATATCAGCCAGGACCGAAGTAATCCTTTTAATCTCGGCATAAACAGACGCAAGTTCACACGAAAGAACATCTTCGAATCGGAGAGGATCAACTACTCCGTCCGGGAATGAATATCCCTTTTCTGCCAGATATCTGAATGCCTCGTCTGCAGACTGAGATTCCGCCATTCTGTCGAAGTCGTCTGCTTTAAGAAGTTTACCTTCTTTAATGCGGAGAGCTACCGAAATATGCACGTAATCAAGGTCGTTGTATCTTTTACGAGACATCACTTTACCTCATCGGAAAACAGAAGCGAAACCACTTTCGGTTCTGCTTGAGCTCTGTATTGCATAATAATCTCTTTAAGAGAATATACTTGTTTGACTGCCCCGTCAACAAGAATAAAACCGGAATCGATTTTATCTGTGGTTCCGACGTTTGCGAATCGAAAACCTTCTGACGAAAGAACATCAATGACACCTTTTCCGATTTCATAATCTTTTTCGGCAAACAGAATTTCTTCCGATTTCGGGGCGTTTTTAAAAAGTTTACGCAAAAATGTGGCATATTCCGATTCTTCAAGTCCGAAAATCTCTTTTTCAAGTCCGGCAAAAATCTCGTCAAGAACTTCTCTCTTTGCAGACAAAAGCATCTTTCGTTTGTCAAGATCGGTAACAGACTCTGTTCTGCGAGCAATATCTTCGCAGTTTTTTGCCGCCTTGACGAGAATAGCGGATGCCTTGTCTTCCGCATTCGATTTTGCTTCTGCGATTACGCCGCTTGAATATTCTTCTGCCGCTTTTATTTTTTCCTCAACCGCCAAACGGGCTTCGGAAACAATTTTTTCGGTTATTATATCTATTCCGTTCACAATGGTCTCCTAACCGTATTCTGCGGGAATTATTTTATGATAAAGCTTACCATAAGGAAAGAAATAAGAAGAGCAAGAACAGCATATGTTTCAACAACGGCTGCAAGAGAAACGCCCTTGATTACTTCATTGGGTTTTTTGGTAAGGATGTTAACTGCGGAAGCAGCAACTCTGCCCTGATATTTTGCGGAAAGCAATCCAACTATACCGATGGGAAGACACGCAAGGAAAAGAAGAAGTCCCTGAACAAGAGTGAGTTCTGTAAGACTGTCGTTGAACAAACCGAGCTTAAGGCATGTAACGAAACCGATAAGAAGACCGTAAATACCCTGTGTGCCGGGAAGAGCTTCAAGAAGAATTACCTTACCGAAAAGAGAAGGATCTTCAGCCATAAGACCGGTAGCGGCTTCTCCGACGATTCCTACACCCTTTGCCGAACCTATACCGGAAAGAACAACTGCAAGTACTACACCGAGAAACGCCCAAAACAGACCGTCACCGAGAAACCCGAAATAAGATGCGAAAGTTATACCTTCAACTTCTGCTGCAATAAAATTAATCATATCTATCCTCCAAAAAAATTATATATTAATCATCAACGGATATCGTTTCTACTATATCGCTGTATTTTCCGTTGACGGCAAGCGGTTCATAAGGTCTTCCGCCGCTCTCGTAAAAACGACCGAAGAATTCAATAAACTGCAGACGCGATGCATGAACGTAAGCACTGAGAAATGACAATGCAAAGTTAAGAGTATGTCCTATCAGGAAAATTATGACAAAGAAAATAAAACTTCCCACGCCTTTTCCCATAAGGGACCCCATCGTATTAAACACCTGACCTATAACCCCTGAAGAAAGTCCGAGAGCCAGTATACGCGAATAAGAGAGCAAATCCGAAAGATAACCGGTTGAGTCATACAACCCGAGTAATCCGCCGGTGATTTTGCCGAATAAGCCTTTCTTTTCCCGCCCTGCCGTGCAAACTATAATTGCCGCGCCGAGTATCGCCAGAACAATGCCGATAATCGACGGAACAGCAGGAAATGCGAGATTAAGAGCAATAACTCCGAGCCCGAGAAGAATCAGTATCCATGAGCCGGCGTCGAACACCGCACCCATCCAATTCTTATTACGGAATTCGACTGCCATTTTGAGAACCAACGAGACAATAATCTGAATATAACCGATTACGATCGACAGAATCAACATGCTCATCGGTTCGTTTACCGGATCGAACCACAATGGTTTAAATTCATAATCAAGCCCGAGATACGTCTGCGCAATTACCGTAATCGAGTTGCCGAAAACAGTGCCGAACATAAGGCCCCAGAAAACCGTTGACAATCCGCAGAACATAAACAGTTTCATTGTATTTTTCATACCGGGTTTTGCAGGCAGGAAAATCAATCCCAAGGCACAGCACAGAGCCATAACAAAACCATATCCGGCATCACTCAACATCATTCCGAAAAGGATGAAAAAGAACGGAGCCATCGCAGGTGTAGGATCGAGCCCGCCGTAAATCGGCAAAGCATACATTTTTGTTATGCTTTCAAACGGAGTCACAAGAGATCTGTTGGAAAGCATAACGGGAGCATCATCGCCCTCTGCCACTTCTGACAAATCATACCAGCAATCATATTTTGAAAGAACTTTTTCAAGCCTTTTTTCGGATTGCGCAGGATAATAACCTTCTATCATACTGCAACTGCCTGTAGAAATAATCCGGGAACGGACTTCGGCAAGGCTGATCTGCTGTGTCAGCGCATCATAAGCATTTTCCAAATCGGGAATCCTGTCACTCAAATCTTTCAGTGATAAAACACACCCATCAGATTCCTTGTTTTCTTCCGCAATCAGGCTGTCGCAGGAAGCGATTTCTTCAAGAGCGGTTCCGGATCCTTCTTTAAACGGTGCGGGAATAAATTTGAGAGCGTTAAGATATTTTTCCGCAGCCTCGGTATCCGACGGAGAATAAACCGCGCATACAGCAAGCCTGCCGCCCGATGTTTTGCCTACACGCTCAATTTGACACGCGTCAAAGAAATCATCCGGAGAAACATCGGGGATTTCCCCTGATTTCGTTACGGGAACCGTTCCTACAGTGAAAACCGCAGAATCGGAAACCGGCTTACCGAGAGGAAGCGGATAATCAACCCAAGGCAAATAATAATTTCTGCGAATTTCATTCTTATTAACAGCCG
>JAZQQT010000056.1:0-37223 GCA_045629205.1 Eubacteriales bacterium | reverse complement strand
TCTGACTTCACTTCGTGAGAAGCTTCGCCAAAGTGCTCCTTAGAAAGGAGGTGATCCAGCCGCACCTTCCGATACGGCTACCTTGTTACGACTTAACCCCAATCACCAAGCCTACCTTAGGATGCGTACTCCTTGCGGTTATACAACATACTTCGGGTATTCTTGACTCTCATGGTTTGACGGGCGGTGTGTACAAGGCCCGGGAACGTATTCACCGCGACATGCTGATTCGCGATTACTAGCAATTCCGACTTCATGCAGGCGAGTTGCAGCCTGCAATCTGAACTGAGACGCCTTTTTGGGATTTGCTCCGAGTCACCTCTTCGCTCCCCTTTGTTAAACGCCATTGTAGTACGTGTGTCGCCCAGGTCATAAAGGGCATGATGATTTGACGTCATCCCCACCTTCCTCCGTTTTGTCAACGGCAGTCTTGCTAGAGTGCTCTTGCGTAGCAACTAACAATAAGGGTTGCGCTCGTTGCGGGACTTAACCCAACATCTCACGACACGAGCTGACGACAACCATGCACCACCTGTCTCTACTTTCCCCGAAAGGCACCTAATGCATCTCTGCTTCGTTAGTAGGATGTCAAGACCTGGTAAGGTTTTTCGCGTTGCGTCGAATTAAACCACATACTCCACTGCTTGTGCGGGCCCCCGTCAATTCCTTTGAGTTTCAACCTTGCGGCCGTACTCCCCAGGTGGATTACTTATTGTGTTAACTGCGGCACAGAATGGTTATCCCACCCTACACCTAGTAATCATCGTTTACGGTGTGGACTACCAGGGTATCTAATCCTGTTTGCTACCCACACTTTCGTGCCTCAGCGTCAGTAAAAGCCCAGTAAGCCGCCTTCGCCACCGGTGTTCCTCCTAATATCTACGCATTTCACCGCTACACTAGGAATTCCACTTACCTCTACTTCACTCAAGAACGTAAGTTTCAAATGCAGCCCCGCAGTTGAGCCACGGTATTTCACATCTGACTTTACATCCCGCCTACGCACCCTTTACACCCAATGATTCCGGATAACGCTCGCCACCTACGTATTACCGCGACTGCTGGCACGTAGTTAGTCGTGGCTTCCTCCTATGGTACCGTCATTATCGTCCCATAAGACAAAAGTTTACAATCCGAAGACCTTCTTCCTTCACGCGGCGTTGCTGGGTCAGACTTGCGTCCATTGCCCAATATTCCCCACTGCTGCCTCCCGTAGGAGTCTGGACCGTATCTCAGTTCCAATGTGGCCGTTCAACCTCTCAGTCCGGCTACCGATCGCAGACTTGGTGGGCCGTTACCTCACCAACTATCTAATCGGATATGGGCCCATCTTTCAGCGGATTGCTCCTTTGATACCGGAATCATGCGGTCCCGGTATATCATGCGGTATTAGCACAGATTTCTCTGTGTTATTCCCCTCTGAAAGGCAGGTTGCCCATACATTACTCACCAGTCCGCCACTAACTTGAGGAGCAAGCTCCTCTCGTCCGTTCGACTTGCATGTGTTAGGCACGCCGCCAGCGTTCATCCTGAGCCAGGATCAAACTCTCAAAAAAAATATCTAACATCCCTTGGGATGTTTATGTCTCTTTCGAGTCTGGCTGAAAACCTTTCTCCGTGTCCCCACGGAAGAGCGTTTTCTTTCTCTTTACTCAAATTCGTTTCAGGGTCTATCACTGTTTAATTTTCAATCTGCAATCTGGACTTTCGTCCGCTCCCCTTTTTCGCGGCGAGCTTGATTATTATATCATCCCCCCTTCATTATGTCAACCTTTTTCTTTTTATTTATTTCTCCCCCTTCCTCACTTTCTTGCACCCGTTTTCCCCTTAATCATCACCTTTTTCTTACTTTTTTATACCTCATATTTATTTTTATGTTTGTTCATTGTGCATTACTTGTATGTTGAATTTTTATGTGCTATATAGATAATATGACAATACATTTCTCTTCTTTTCTTTATCTTTTTTTTGCTTTTTTCATTCTCCCCTTGATTTTTCTTTTCTTTTGTGTTATTATATTTATATCATTTTATTCGGAGGCTACTATGAATCGAATCGGCATTGATATCGGGACAACTTCTATTTCGATTGTTAAAATTGACGAAGACGGAAATGTTCTTTCAACTGTAGTCAAAAAAAATAATTCCGGTGTCCGATCAGCATATCCGCATGATATGCAGGATCCCGAAATCATAGTCAGCACAGTTCGTTCCGCCCTTGAAGAATTAACGGCAGGCGACAACGAAATAGCTTCAATAGGCATCTGCGGGCAAATGCACGGAATTTTATATACATATAATGGTAAAGCTGTATCTAACCTGTATACATGGCGCGATTCATCGGGCAAGAAAGTATATCGAGGAGGAATGCCTTACGGTGAATACATTTGCTTCTGCACAGGATACAAGGTTTTCTCCGGATACGGGATCTGCACGCATTTTTATCTTAAAGATAAAGGTCTTCTGCCTCGGAAATTCGATAAAATATATACTATCGGTGATTATGTTGCGATGTCTCTTACAGGCGAGAAATCTGTTGTCCAGCATGTAACAATGGCCGCAAGTCTCGGGCTCTTTGATCTGTCGAGCGACGATTTTGACGAGGATGCTCTTGCAATGCTTGAAATCGACCGAAATCTTCTTCCCGAAGTATCATCTGATATTATGACCGTCGGCAAAATCAACAACGATATCCCGGTTACAGTCGCAATCGGAGACAGTCAATCTGCTTTCTACGGCGCAGGAGCCGGGGATACGGAAATGGTTCTCAATATGGGAACAGGCGGTCAGATCTCATGTATTATGCGAAACGCCATCGAGGTTGACGGAAACACAGAGCTTCGTCCGTATATCAATTCAAATCTTCTTTATACCGCTTCATCTTTATGCGGAGGTGCGGCTTACGCTTCACTCAATGACTTTTTCAGACTGACGCTTGCCGCATTCGGTGTAGAAAAAACAACTGCTGAGATTTACTCTGTAATGGAAGAATTTGCAACACAGGAAGCTCCTCTGCCGCAAGTCGACACAGCCTTTCTCGGCACTCGTAAAGATCCGGCAAAAAAAGGGGCAATCTACAACCTTTACAGCGGAACATTCACACCCGAAAAAATCACGCAGGCCTTTATAGAAGGTATCGCAACTGAATTATATCCATACTACGAGCATTTTCTTAACGTGGGTCCGTTTGACGGGATCCTCCTCACCGGAACCCTTGCTCGCAAATGCCCGATATTCACAAAAGTAGCGCAGTCAAAATATCCTCTTCCCATCAGAATATCCCCGGTTAACGAGGAAGCTGCCGTTGGCGCTGCATTATCATCATCTCTCGTTAAATAATATAACTTATCAAACATAAAGTATAAAGACGGCAGAAGTTTATTGCTTCTGCCGTCTTTTATTACATTCATTTATTTTTTATTATTTTTTCACATGCTGCAATCTTTACGCACAGACAAAGAATTGCTATCGCCTGCTTAAGCTCGTCTTCAGGCGGATATGTGGGAGCGATTCTTATATTACTGTCGTCCAGATCAACACCATACGGATAGGTTGCACCTGCCGCAGTCATTTTTACGCCGACATCGGCAAGTAGCTTAACCACACGTTTCGCACAGCCTTTCATCACAAACAGAGAAACAAAATAACCGCCGTTGGGGTCAGTCCATCTTGCTATCCCCTCCTCACCGAGTTCACGTTCGAGAGTTCCCGTAACAATGGAAAATCTCGGCGCGATTATTGCCGCATGTTTTTTCATATACTCACGGTATCCTGCAGCATTTTTATAATAACGAACATGGCGAAGCTGATTGATTTTATCGGGACCTATAGTCTGAGGAAACATCTGTTTAAGAATAAGATCCACGTTGTTCTTGGAAGCAGCCATGGCAGCGACACCTGCTCCCGGAAATGACACTTTTGAAGTTGAGGAATACATAAATATCATATCCTCTTTACCGTTCTTCTTAAGTTCATCCATAATATTTTCGAGATAATCGTCTGTTTCAGCAAAACAATGCACCACATACGCATTATCCCAGAATATACGAAAATCATCTGCGGCAGGATTCAGTCCTGCAAACGCTTTTACGGTTTCGGGTGAATAAGTGATTCCGTCAGGATTTGAATACTTTGGAACACACCAAATCCCCTTTACGGAAGAATCATTCTCAACGTAACGACGAACCTCATCCATATCCGGGCCGTCTTTGCCGAGCGGGATATTAATCATTTTTATTCCAAAGGTTTTACAAAGTGTAAAATGCCTGTCATAACCCGGAACAGGGCAAAGAAATTTGATTTCCTCCTGCTGCCCCCACGGTTTGGAACCGCCGTAAACACCAAATAGCATCGCTCTGGCAATGGTATCATACATCATATTCAAACTGCTGTTACCGCCGACGATTACTTCCTCGGGCAAAACGCCCATCAAGTCGGCAAACAGGTTACGTGCCTCCGGAATACCGGCAAGACCGCCTTAGTTCCTGCAATCGGTCTTATCATCCGCAAAACAATCTTCCGATTTTGAAAGGACCGACAGCAATTCCTCAGAAATATCAAGCTGAGCTTTACATGGCTTGCCGCGGGACATATCAAGATGTAAATTCAGAGACTTACATCTATCGTATTCTTTTAATAACTGCTGAAGATATTCCTCAGCCTCTTTTTTTGAAAAATCTTTTATCATAACCGATTCTCGATCCGAAATGAAATATCTGTTTAAGTTCCTTAGAATTGTGCATTTCCTACTGTTCTGGGGAAAGGAATAACGTCTCTGATATTTCCCATACCTGTAAGATACATAATAAGACGCTCAAAACCGAGACCGAAACCTGCGTGCTGAACGCCGCCGTATCTTCTGAGATTGGTATACCACCAATAATCCTCTTCATTAAGACCCATGCGATCGTAAGCGGCAAGAAGATAATCAAGACGTTCTTCTCTCTGGCTTCCGCCGATAATCTCTCCGATACCGGGAACAAGGAGGTCGGCAGCGGCAACGGTTTTTCCGTCGTCATTAAGACGCATATAGAAAGCTTTGATTTCCTTGGGATAATCCGTAACAAAAACGGGACGTTTGAATATCTGTTCTGTAAGATAACGCTCGTGTTCGGTCTGGAGATCGCTGCCCCATTCAACCTTATATTCGAAATTATCGTTATTCTTCTTAAGCAATTCAACCGCATCGGTATAAGTAATACGACCGAAATCCGAGCTGACAACATTTGTAAGTCGGGAAATAAGGTCTTTATCTACAAAACTGTTGAAGAACTCTATTTCAGGCGCACATTTTTCCATAACGGTATTTATAACATATTTTATCATATCGGTTGCCATCTTAAGATCATCGTTAAGATCGGCAAATGCGATTTCGGGCTCGATCATCCAGAACTCAGCCGCATGACGCGTTGTGTTGGATTTCTCGGCTCTGAAAGTCGGTCCGAAGGTATATACTTTTCCGAAAGCAAGAGCATATGTTTCGGCATTTAACTGACCGGAAACCGTAAGTCCGGAAGATTTGCCGAAAAAGTCTTCCGAATAATCGGCCTTTCCGTCTTCCGTCTTTGGGAAATCATCAAAATCCATGGTGGTAACACGGAATGTTTCACCGGCTCCTTCGCAGTCAGCACAGGTAATAAGCGGTGTATGAACATAAACAAATCCGTTCGAATTAAAGAATTCGTGAATTGCATAAGCAGCTTCCGATCTTACTCTGAATACTGCCGAAAAGGTATTGGTTCTCGGGCGGAGATAAGCAATCTCACGGAGAAACTCGAGTGAATGGCGTTTTTTCTGAAGAGGATAGTCCGGAGTCGAAGTTCCGAGAACATCTATTGCGATGGCTTTTACCTCGAACGCCTGTTTGTTTTCGGGAGTGAGAACGAGATTACCGCGTACAGAAACCGCAGATCCCACGTTAAGCTTGGCAATCTGCTTATAATTTTCGATTACGGCTTCCTCAAATACAATCTGAACCGATTTAAAATAACTTCCGTCGTTAAGTTCGATAAAACCGAATGCTTTTGAATCTCTTATTGTTCTTGCCCATCCGGCGACGGTAATTTCTTTTCCGACAAATGATTCCGGTGCGGAGAACAATTCTTTTACGGTTATTCTGTCCACATTTACTCCTTATAATAATCTGAAAAAAATTTTTATTTTGTATATTAGCATACTAAAGCACATAATTCAATACCGCGCTTTATTTTTTCGGAAAAAAGCCAATTTTTTCAAAGCCATTGCCGTCAACAAAAGCGCTGAAAAGTTTTTTCTTGTGTAAAAAGATACCCGCCGAAAAGAAATATTTTTCGACGGGGTGTTTCTATTGTTTTGATAAAACGGGATTGGTCGAGCTGTCCCCATTTGTCAGTCAAGACAGGTGCCGCCCCATTCCACGATGGTGAACCCATTGCGGACAAAAGGAGTAAATGTCTGTTCCGGGAGGGATATATATTCGTCGGATGAACTATAAGCCATAAACACTCGAAGCACCGAATCCGGCGTCGGTGTAATCTCGAGTTTTGCGATCTCAAGATAATTTTCACCACAGAACTGAATGAGGTTATATTTGTTGTTCTCCATATACGGGAGCCAATATTCGATAAATTCAGTGTATTCGTTCTCGGCAAGTCCGATTTCGGGCAGAATTTTTTCAAGAAATTCACGGGTTTGATTGCCCGCAACGCAGAATCCCTCGGTTATGGTAATTTCACTGTTCGGAATGCCTTCCCAGAAGAGATAGGGATAAGTTTTTCCGTCGTCGGCAATAAGTTGACCGTCGGGAGATGCGACTACATGCCATCCGTCACGATAAGACGGAATGGTTTTCGTGAAATATCCGTCGAAATCAAGATTGACCAAGACCTCTGTCGTTTTTTCGGGATAGAGATAGATGACAGGCTTGTCGTAAACCGGTTCACCTGCATTCGGTCTTGACTTACGGGAGAAAACTACCTTTTTGATAATTCGGTCATATCTGACATAATACGACTCGCCGAATTCATTCACCGTTTCCGTGCCCTGTTTTTCTTCAATGTCGGCCTTGTAATATTCGACCTTTACGGTATCGAAAACATTATATCCGTGGTCTTTTCCGCAGACAATCTTTGTGTTGTTACCATAAATACAATCGTCGCCGACCGCGGTGACATAGACGTATATTATGTCCATATCCGCAGTCACGGCGCTTTCACATCCGACAAAAGGAAATACAGTCAGAATGACCGCCAAAACGAAAAAGATCATTTTCCCAAGTCTTGTTTCACATTTTTTCATGATTTTATCCTTCCGGGTTTTAAAATAGATGTCCAAAGCGTTCTGAACCCTCTTCACTTATATAGACGTAAAAAAGCGGAAAACGGATACTGGATTCCCGTAAAGTTCATATATTCGTCATAATTAAAAGTCTAAACCATTTGAATACACGGCACTTGAACTGCGTATTGCCGATAAAAACCGGATGCAGCGTCGGAATCTTTTACCCGAGAAATTCATTTCCAGACAAAATCGGGATTTATTTTTCAGAACATTAAACCATACTTGTTTGTAACTTCCACGCTGATAGTAATTGATCCGTTTCCGTATGCAAATGATATTTTATCTTTCACGGCTCTGTGGACCAACCCTGTATTTCCCACGTTCTCAATCGTGTAATCCATGCTCTCGAACAAGACGTCAAACTCCTCAAGAGATGAATCGGAACAAAGACCGTAAATCTTTACTGCCGGATCTGTAATTGTAATGCGGGTTATATGTTGTTCATTATCTGAATAATCGGGATAAGAAGTAATCGTGTAAATAACACATTCATCGGGATCGATTTGTTCTCCGTTTTCATTTACCGTCGGAAAATAACCGGAACCGTAATATTCCCGTCCGCCCATTATGCCGTATCGTTCCCGCATACCGGAAAAATCAAAGCCGTCCATGTTCTCCTGTATCCAGAATTCCAAGTCGGTTTCCGGGTTTTCCGGTATCCGGACATAACATCCGATAAGAGAAAACAAATATACAAGTGCTGTCAGTAAAACAAGTACTTTTTTCATTTCTGTTTTTCTCCGCAAATCCTAATTTGTCTATACAATTATACTTTGTATTTAATTACTTGTCAAATGATGTTATGCATCGCTATTCCACAGAACACAATGCTTCGCTTAATGACCTCACCTTTAAGAATCATGAGAAATCGTGACGGCGGTTTTACAGCGCAAATGGTTTTTACTCCAAATCGAAAATCCGTTATAATACGTTACGGTAATATTGTCTCCAACGGAAAAATCACATTTTTCAGCGTTTTTAAAGTAAAAACAATATTCACCTTTACTGTCAGAAGAAGGGCCCATAATAATCATACCGTCGTTTATTTCAAGTACAACGCCGGAATATGATTCTTCTGCATAATAATCACCGTAATGACTGGTTTCATTGGATATCATTGCAAAAAGTTCTTCATCATATAACAAGGTGGCCCATACATACCATTTCCCGTTATACTCATAGATAATAAATGTGTCCCCGCCAGTACCACCTATTTCAAGTTCTATTCCGCCGTTGACATTTATGGAAACATAACCCACTGTAGCCACGGCAACATCCGTGATTTTTGACACATCAATCCCAGGATAATTAGCGAAACAATATCCGTAGTCTTTATCCCATTCCAAGAATTCCTCAACCGAAGAAAACATTTCCACGGGAACAACATCATATTTGAAATTAAACGTATCAAACGGAAGTATATCGGAGTTAACCTTATCTGCTTTTGCCAAAGCTTCCGCAAGAGAACTATATGATGATTCTATATATGAATAATCACATAAACTATTCTTCCAAAAAAAATCCTGAACCTCATCCGGGAAAAGCGAATATAATGTTGAATAATCACGGAAAAGCATAGACTGAAGCCACTTACCCGCCATTATTGATAAAACAGCATATTTATCATCTGAATCAGTAATACAAAAATCGGTAGATTCATTTACTATATGCGACGTCAGGCTGGTGTTAAGTCCGGATGCCGTAGTATATAAAGTTGAAAAACTATTGACATTAATCAAAGTGATAACAGATTTTTCAAGAGAGGGATAATCTATCTCTTGACCTCCTGCCGTTGTATCTTCAGGCTCGATTACAGGATTATATCCGGGTTCAGGTTCGTGCATAGGCGTTTCGGATTTTAATATGTCCGATTTCCAAAAGCCAATGCCAATGATTGCCACCAAACAAAGACTCAGAACAACAGAAGAAATTTTAAATATGGCTTTTCTTCGTTTTTTCTGTTCGGATTTATATTCGGTAATTCTATCAAATGTATCTCGTGCCATTTCCTCATAAGTTTTCATAATTAAAGCCTTCCTTTATCAGTTCCGATTTCAGTGATTGTCTTGCTCTATATACAATCGTTTCGATATTATGGATGGTTTTCCCCATAACGGATGCCGTTTCTTTATTCGATAAACCCTCAAAATATATCAGCCACAAAACCTGCCGATAGTCATTATTAAGATTTTTCATCGCTTTGCGTATTACGATTTTTCTTTCTTCACGGATATAATCATGCTCAAGAGACATTATGTCGGCTTCTTCCGAACTTTCATCAATCGGTACTTGCTCAATCTTTGAATATTTTTTTATTTTGTTGATTGCGACATTACGACCGATGGCATAAAGCCAGGTTTTAAAAGATGATTTTCCGGCAAAATAAGGCTTTTTAATTCCGATTTTAACAAACGTATCTTCCGCAAGTTCTTCTGCGACGTTGATATTATCCGCAAACCCGTTAAGAAATAAAATCAAGCCGTCTTTATAGTCTCTTATTATATCAACAAGCCCGTTATCATCACCATCAAGAAAACGGCGGTAGCTACTTGCACCGTTATCCATTTGATTACCCCTTTCCGAAAGATTTATACCTTTCATTTATTAGACAGTAAAAACCATAAAAACCTCACACCATTTTGATAAAAAAATCGCTCCGCAAAGAGCGGAGCGCATCTATTTACATTATTTGGTGATTCCCGGAACTGTTTTGATCTCGGAAGGCTCACTTTCCTGCATATTTTTCAGGTCTTCTTCATTAATATTCTCAATATATCTCTTTGCCTGCGTCGAGAACAGTTCCGCATATTTACCATTAAGATCCATAAGCTCGCGATGGTTTCCTTCTTCAACGACACAGCCGTTTTCAAGAACGATTATTTTATTTGCTATCGTCGCACTTGAAAGCCTATGCGAAACAAATATGGTTGATTTGTTTCCTCTCAAACGGTCAAACTGCGAGAAAATCTCCTGCTCTGCCATTGGGTCGAGGGACGCAGTGGGCTCATCAAGAATCATTATGTCGGAATCTCTGAAAAAGGCGCGGGCTACAGCTATCTTCTGCCACTGACCGATTGAAAGCTCAAGACCGTTTTCCTCAAACTGTCTTGTAAGCGGCGTATCATATCCGTCGTTGAGTGTTTTTATAAAATCTGCAGCGGCACTCTTTTCGGCAGCCTCAATAATCGCTTTTCCGTCGTCCGCTCTTTCTATCTGACCGAACCCGATATTTTCCCCTACGGTAAAGGCATACTTACCGAAGTCCTGGAAGATAATACCGAAAACGCTGTAAATTTCCTCAACCGAATACTCACGGATATCATATCCGTCAAAGAGAATCATTCCTTCTGTCGGATCATACAAACGCGTGAGTAACTTAAGGAGTGTCGTCTTACCGGCGCCGTTAAGTCCGACCAGAACGACCGTTTCCCCGCCGTTAATAGTTATATTGATGTCTTTAAGGACCATTCTGGTTTTACCGGGATAGCTGAAAGATACATGTTTGAATTCGATAACATGATTGATATGTCTGTTAACTTTTCTGGGTTCCGGAAGTGAAGAAACGATTTTAGGTTCTTCTTCCATGAACGCAATCAGGTTGTCAATATACAAAGTGCCCTCATATATGCCTGCGGAAGTATTGACTATATCGGAAACCCTGCCGGAAATCGCAAACAAAGCGCCGGAATACAGTGAATAATCACCTATTGTTCCGCCGTTAACTATGCTTTCGATAATTTTATACAGAACGACCCCGTTTATACCCGTATTGGCCACGCTGAGTCCGATTCCCCAGAAATTTTCTGCGAAAATCAATGATTTGATTCCTTTGAAATACGAATCAAATACTCGTTTGTATTTTCCGATAAATGTTTCGGAAAGATCAAAAAGTTTAATTTCTTTAACGAGATCCTTATCAACTATTGCATTGGAATAATAATCCATTTGTCTTCTGTCTTTTGATTTGCGACGGAAGTATCTGAACATTTTTCTTCTGTAATAATAATGAACAATGGTAGTCGGAATTGCCATAACGATTAAAACCGGAGGTGCCCACTTAATCATTCCGCCGAGAATGACTATATAGCCCACAAGGCTGATAATCGACGAAATAATCGAGAAAGATGCCTGCAAAACGGAAAGCGGTCTGTTTCCGGCTTCGCGATTGGCATTTTCCATTTTGGAATAAAATTCCGGCATATCAAACGATGACAAATCTATTGTTCTTGCTTTATCCATGATTTTAAGCTTGATGCTGTAAGCAAGAACTTCATTTGATATACGCGTCACCATATTACTGAGAGAGTTTACAATACTGCAAAACAACTCGTAAACAATCTGAAATATAAGGACTCCGAGAAGTGCTTTCAGCCCACCGTCAAGATTGCCTGTTGCGGCTAAAGCAAGGTCATCAATAAATCTTTTTGTAATAAGAGACCCGACGATAGGAGCTACACCGTTGAATAACGTCATAAAACCCATCAAAAAAAGGATCCACGGACGAACATCCCACACAAGCTTATAAATATATCCGAGCCTGTGCAAGGTATCAACGAAATTTTTTGAAACAAATGTTATCCAGCCCTTTAAGGTTTTTGGCTTCTCTATTCGGGGGGTATCTCCCGGAGGACCGAAAAACGGACCCATCATAAAAATCACATCCTTACAAATAGAGGGCTTTTCAGCCCTCTATCAAATAGAATTATTCTACTAAGCCGCTTCTTTCAACTGACTGAACGAAGAATCTCTGACAGAAAAGGAACAGGAGCAACAACGGAAGGATAAGCAACAAAGAAGCGGTATCAAGCAAAGCTTGCTGCTGAATCGCATCTCCTGAGGTCGAGTTTGCAACTGTCATAACTGTTTTACTGAGAATATTTGCCTTCGGAATCAGCGTGTCGTTGTAAGTGGTATCGGTCCATTGCCATGTGAATGCAAAAAGGAATATTGTAATCATCATGTTGAGAGCGTTCGGAAGCATAATCTCGAAGAAGGTCTTGAAGTGACCTGCACCGTCGATATATGCCGACATCTCAAGTTCTTTGGGCATTCCGCGGAAGAACTGTCTCATCATATAGATATACAAACCGTTTTTAAGACCGAGACCGAGAATCGAGAGAAGAATAACGGGAAGATAACCGGCCGATTCAAGTTCGAGACCAATTGCTCTGAAAATCTGTGTAAAGTTGAGCAACAGCGGAATCTGTATTGTCTGGGTAGGAACAATAAGCGTAAGTATAACGGCAAAGAACAAAACGTTCTTTCCAAAAAAATTATACCTTGCAAAGCCGTAACCGACCATTGTAGACAGAACGAGCTGAATTACAGCCACAATCAGGGATAAGAGTATTGTATTAAACAACGCTCCCCAGTAATCCATGTTCATCGCCGCTTTTTGAATAAAATAGGTTGAACCTTCACGCGGGATGAAAAGAACTGTTTTATCCGTTATATCGTTTGTACTCATAAATGCTACGCTTATCTTGACAAGATAAGGATAGAGAATCATAAATGAAATACCAACTATAATGATAAATCTCAGAATAATCCAACCGAGTTTTCCCAGACCGGCAAGACTGATATTGCGTCTGCGCCAGCTTGCCCATTCCTGCTCGGTCATTTTTTTAGGTTTGATTCTTTCCCAGAAAGACTCTTTTTTTACCAGAACGGTTTCTCCGGTAGCAGTAACAACTTCTTTTTCTTTATCAAAAAGGCCCATTTTACTACCTCCTTAATCCTGATAAACAATCAGCTTTTTAACAAGCAGCCATGCTATTCCGACAAACAGAAGAACTACTATCGTATAAATCCAGGAGAAAGCCGAAGCAAGTTCATACTGTGATGCGGAATTAATATAACCGTTGATAAAAATGATCGCTTCGTTATCTGCTTTAAGGAAAAGATCGATAACGGTATAAATAAGGTTAACAAGAATAAGGGGAGAAATCATCGGAAAAGAAATCTTCCAGAAAACTTCCCATCCCGTTGCGCCTTCAACTTTTGCGGCCTCATACATACTTGTGGAAATCGACTGTAAGCCGGAAAGGAAAACGAGCATCTGAACACCGGAAGCGGTGATAACCGAGTAAAGACCGTCAACAGCGCCGAGAACGAGTCCCGACAGAGTTTCGTTATTCAGTGCCTCGGTAATAACCGTTTTTAATCCGGCATAATTGAAGATATTCGCATTAGTCGTGCCGGAGGAACCACTTCCGAGCTCCATCTTTGAACCGCTCTGATATGTGTCAAGCATCGTGCTCATGGTATCAAACTTATGCATAATACCGCTTGAGATAATAACCGGTATAAAGAAAATAACACGAGCAACAGATCTTCCGAAGAAGTTCTGATTAAGAATATTTGCCATAAAAAACGCAAAGATTAAGATAATGAAAATCTGAGGGAACAACTTTCCGATTGATTCGACAACCGTTCTGAGAAATCCTTCTTCAACGAACAGTGCCTGATTGTAGTTCTGCCCTCCCACCCATTCGGTAGTAACCGCTTTTGTTTTCGGATTGACCACAAGGCTACTGAACGAGTATATTAATGATTGAACAAGAACCGGTATGTATACAAAAACCAAACCGATTAAAACCGGCAGACAAAATACATAACCGAACATATTCTGTTTTCTTTCGAGGGTGAGAAACTTGGCTTTTTTCTGGACTTTTTCTTTTTTAACTGTTAATCCGTTATTCATTTTCATTTCCCTCCTTCTTACTGAATCAACTGATAACCGTAAGCATCTACGGATACCGTATTTCCGCCGTCATCAATGATTTCAACGGAATATGAATTGTAATTAACGTAAACCGTATATTTGTCTCCGTATACAGTCTTAAATACGTTGTCTGCAGATACTGATGATTTAACATCGCTCTGTCTTCCGGTCATAACAGCCTTAACGGCGCCGTGTTCGGTAATCGGAAGCCCTGAAATCTTGTCAACCACGGGTTTGATTTCTTTATAAAGAGCAACCGCAGTATCATAAGAATTATTGTAATTAAGTGAATAGAAAGAGTCGTAGTCGGTGTTTATGAACACAGTATCTTCTTCACTCATCCATCTGAAGTAAATATTACTTCCTGTTTCAAGACACATAAGCTTCTGGATATTGTAATCACAGCTTTCATTGAATGGGTCATTAGCATAATACACGTATCCGTGAAGAACCATCTGTATAAACGGAATTGATCCATTTGATGAAATGTATTCGGAAGAACCGGAAGGCAATGAAAGAATATGGTCCGCAATGTTCCAAACATAATCATTACCCTTTTCGACCATGATTCCGTAATCCGAGAATTTCTCAAGGGTTTCAAGAATGTAATCGTAAGCGAGGTATCGATTGATATTTCGTGTCGATTTATAGTTGGAGTTGATATCCGCTCCGAGTGACCCGAGCGAAATCGTTTTTACTCCTACTATATTATCATAGGATTTAATAAGAGAATCTGCAATTTTCGGAAGAATATCTGCCGATATGATCGACTGATAAGTTTCTGCTGTTGTATTCTCTTTACCTGTCGCAAGGTTTCTGCTGTTGAAACGCGCGCTTCTCATATCAAGACGGCGTGCAATATCTTCTTTGTAATTCAGACCGTCACCGGCTGTGTCTTTACGAACATACTGCAGTTCAACATCGGGATAAAATCCGATACCGTTTGAAGAAATATAGTCAACAAGGTCCTTCATATCGGACTTATTTCCGAGACAGGAAACCAAATCGATTGAATCATAAATGGTATTCAGATATCCGTTGTTTGCCCAATACAGATATCTTGCATTTACATTTTCAACACCGTCGTCTTTTAATTTGGTAAGAATTTCTTTAGCCTGTTTAAACGTAGTAAGCGGCTTGTTATGAGTAACGGGAAGACCGGCAACTGTTTCGGTTTTCTCAAATGCTCCGTAAAAATCAACGTAAAACTGAAGTTTAGCCGATTTGATCGTTTCTTTGGGAAGTTTACCGTTATCCTGAAGATACTCTCTGTATATTCTCGCATAGTCGGAATAAGTATATCCGCCTTCACCGAAAATATAATGAACAACAAAGTTTGCAGTAGGCGTATCTTTTGAGAGCACGACACCTGTATTTGATGTGTCTGCTTCAGCTGCGGCACCCTCTTCGGATGAATCATTACCCTGACCGCCGGAATATGTAAGATAGTCACGTTCGGAATAAATCAGGTCAAAATTGACTGCCGCCGCAACAGTGCTGGTTCCGTTCATGGGTCTTGCTGTTACGAAAGCAGATGATGCGCCGCTTTCAAGCACTGCCATTATGCTTCCGTTACGTCTTTGGATATCATATTCTAAATCAACCAATTTTCCTCTTTCAAGGAAAAGAACCGGAGTAAGCACATCTGCTGTCTTTTCAGAATCAAGGGATTGAGTAAATGTTTTATCAAGCCCGTATATTCTTGCCGTATAGCTGTCTTTTGTGTAATTGCCGGTTGTTTGAATAACAGTTCCGGTTCCATCCGGAATAATCATATAACTGCCGGTTAAGGTGGAGTTTGTAGCTCCAAAACTTCTATAGCAATAGATTTTATACAACTTTTGTTTTGTAGGTGCAAGAATAAGAGAGGAATCAATATTAACAAACAATCCGTCATCCGTCAGTTTTATATCCACCGGTATCGTATACATAACGGAACGTTCGGGACCGGCATATTCTGCCCTGTCGAGTTCGGCTTTAAGATCTTCAACGGTAAATCCAACTGCTTCCATAATCTCTTTGACCATCTGCTTTTGCTTTGTATTGAGTTTTCTGCAAATACGCATGGGAACAGAGTCAAGAAGAGGATAATCCTGAAGATATTGTTCTCTTTCCTCAATTCCCAATGTTTCCGGAGTCAAAGAAAGATAACATTCCTCAAGAGCTCTTTTATATTTTGAAGCTTTTGAAGAATCGGCGATCTTTTCGATCCTTTCATGTATACTATCCCATGTTCCTTCTGTAAAAACAGGCGAAACAAGATTTTTGTTAGGGTCGTTACCGATAGTATAAATTATTCTGAAAGTCCCGTCTTCAAGCATTGCAATCTTATACATTTCACCGGAACCGTCTTCATAACAGTTCTGATAAAAGTTGAATTCATATCTCTTGTTCATCTGGTCATAAGCCTCAACCGAGATAGGAGATTGATTCTTTCCCAACTTTCCTGATATAGTAGTGTCAGCGCCTGAATGAGTCGGGTCCGAATGATAAATGTTATGTGTGGATTTATCATAAACAGCGATTGCCGTATCTTTAACATTCATCCAAAGCGAAAAAGAATCGTTTTCTGTCAACATAACGAAATCTTTAAGGCCCAACAAATTCCACTCATTTGAATCAGCAAAGACTTCTTTTGCGGTAATATAATCGCTTTCGTTTATTAAAAGACTTTCGTTATTATTAAGAAGTTTAAGTATATGCTCTT
This sequence comes from Eubacteriales bacterium, assembly GCA_045629205.1. Taxonomy (GTDB): domain Bacteria; phylum Bacillota; class Clostridia; order Oscillospirales; family UBA644; genus JAZQLP01. The sequence goes on along the minus strand of JAZQQT010000056.1, from coordinate 20,476 downwards.
CACGTTGAGCATCGGTAACGTATCCTTCTTGTTTGTCGGTTTTCTTTCCGCATGAAGATAACACCAGAACGGATAAAATCAGGAGCAACGCACTAATAAGAAATTTCTTTTTCATTATTCTCTCCCCCTTATTCGTTCAGTCTGAAGGCAATCTCTTCATATATCTGAGATACGAAGCCGACAACCTGCTGACAGAGATAGTAAATCAAGACCATCAGGAAAGCAATAATCAAAATACCGAGAACCGACAAAATAGCGGTTACAAGACCTTTCGAAACCGAATACTGATGAATTGTAATCATTCCGAAGAAAATCTCGATATATGCGAGAACGTATCCCAATGTCGAGATCGTCGTAAATGTCGCCGAAGAATCAAGCGACAGATAATGACTCAGCGGAATTGAAATAAAATTGGTAATAATCAAAGGAATCAAAGCAACGGCAGTTGCAACGAAAATATCAACAAATTTTCCGTCACCGTCCATAAGAGACGTAAAGCACCAGTTTGCAATTGTCCAAAGGAGATATGGTAAAACAGCTGTCGCGACTTCAATAAGGATGTTGACATTTAATTGTTCGTAAACGGAATCAACGAACAAATATCCGAGCATAAGTTTTCTTAAAACTGCCGATACTGCGAGCAGGATATACAGGAGAATAGCGGTATTGACCGATTTACGACGCGGATCGTTCTTAAGTTCATAAAAACCCTGGAACGGATGAATCAGACAATAAAAAGCAAACGGTAATTTTTTAAATGCATCAACGACACACCATCCGAGTTTCTTTCCGAATCCGGCAAGTTTTTCCATAAAAGTTGCCATCAGTATCTACCTCCCTTCTTTTTTTTCACGGCTTTCAAGATGAAATACAATGCAATAAGAGCAACAACAACAGCAATTATTACTATCGCTATCAGAGTGAAATTTTGTTTTAAAGATTCTTTCTGCAGAGCTTCAAAAGCCTGTGAATAATATGTTTTTTCATTTGCCAGTTCAAAATAATCAAGTGATTTCTGATAATGCTCAAGCTGCTCTGTTTTGTCAAGAGATTTTGCAGCCTGACGGAATTCGGCTTTTCCGAGTCCAATGTAAGCAACATACATATTGGAATTGTAGTTTATAACCTCTTCCCAATATTTTTCGGCAATTTCATAATTACCTATAGTATGTTCTTCAACGGCTTTATTGATCGCCTGGGCATACGGAGTGCTTTCGTATACGACAATCGTATTTGTGGAAAGATCCGAAATATATATTTCATCTCCTCTCACGCATATGGAAGTCGCATTCTTCGTTCTTCCGAACTGCGAACCCGAACCACCGCCCATATAAAGGAAATTGCCGTCATTATCGTATGTAAAGAATCTTCCGGAAGTCTGATCGAGAATCACATAGTTACCGTTGCTGTATGATGCAACATCAACGATTTTAGGGGTGCTCTGCGTCAAGAACTCAAGATCTCCGACCGGGGAATAAACGCCGGTCCTTCTCAGGATATCACTTCCTGCGGAATTCAGTTTAACTACAGGATTATTAGTTGTTGAACCCTTTGCCGATGCTGCTTTAAGATCTTTTGCTTCTATCGTGGATACCGTGCAGTAAATAAACCCGCGCGAATCCTGTGACATATTGCAATATTCGGTAGGAACATATTTAACGAGTTTCTTTTTCTGCTCTTCGGTAGCGATGCTTCTCCAGAACCAGTCGACTGCGTTGATAGTTACAGGAGGCGCTCCGATAAAGCTGCAGAAGGTTCCGTCATAATCAAGTTCCATGATACCGCGGTTTACACCGTAAGCAATAACCTGCATACCGCCGGATCTGTCAACGACAATCTTTATCGGCTTAAAAATGTATTCTTTTCCGAGAACGGAAACCTTAACAGATTGAATTACCTTTTTTACGTGACCGTTAATATCACAGCATACTATACGTCTGTTATTGGTATCTGCGACATAAATCAATCCTTCGCTGTCAACGTAAATTCCCTGGGGAGAATTAAACAGTGTTTCCTTAGCGTTTGCCAGTTCCGAATCTACCTGCTTTTTGCCGTCAACATATTTTGTTGCGTCAATTTTCGGTATCGTATATGCTTCCTCAACTACATTCCCCTGCTCATCATAAACAGCTTCGGAATCAGAAAGGGAAGAAATGATTTTCACTACCTGATAAGCCGTATCCAGAATAACGATTCTGTTACCTGTCTTATCAACGATATATACATATTGTTCGTTAGCAAAAAGATCGACCGGCGTAAATGCTGTCGTAAGCGGAAGCTCCAGACCTTTCTGACTTATAGTCTTTACTGCCCTGTAGGCAAGCGGAGCTGCAACTGCTTTTCCGTTATTATCATAATAATACGAATCGAGCATTCCCTCGTTGGTCGGCATTGCAAAAGCAGCCACAGACATAGGTACTATTAATACAATTATTAATATAAAGGAGAATAACGCTTTAAATGTTGTTTTCATTTCTGCATCCCTCCTTAATCTTTCATACCTGATGTTGCCATCGTTTCGATTATGTTACTCTGAGAAATAACAAAAACAAATACCGGCAAAATCATCATGACAATCGAAATTGCCATCGAAACACCGGTTCTCGCAATACCGGCTGCGGCAATCTGACCGAGAGCATAGTTAAGTGTTTTTAACTCTTCACGGTAGATATAAATTGTTGAACCTGTATTCCAGAAATTTTGAACCGAGAAAACTATAAGCGTCAGCCATCCGGGTTTGATAGCAGGCATCAAAATCTGGAAGAAGATTCTGAACTCTCCGGCTCCGTCCATACGTGCGGATTCAAGAATAACATCCGGGAATCCGTCCATATATTGTTTAATAAGATAAAGGGAGAATGAAGAACCCAATGCAGGAATAAGTAGGCTGTAATAAGTATCAATCCAACCGAGGTTTGCCATAATTATATAGTTGGAAATTGTTGATGCCGTTGTGGTAAACATAAGAGCAATGGATGAAAACTTAAACCAGAACTCTTTGCCCCAGAACTTTCTCTTTGACATCGGATAAGCCGCAAGAGAAGGACCGATAACGTTAAAGAAAGTACCCGTTATAGTAATGAACAGCGTGTTAAACAGGTATTTTGAAAACGGAACCAACGAGTTGGACATAATGTTGACAAGGTCAACATAGTTTTTGAATGTCGGGTTTTTAACAATCAGGTTCGGAGGAAAGAGGAACAACTCATTCATCGGTTTGAGTGAGTTACTCAAAGCGTATACGAACGGGAAGCCCATAAACAAACCGCCGATTAAAAGGAGAAGGAATAACGTAAGGTCTCCGGCAAAGCTTCTGTTAACTCTCTTTTTAAAGAGCTTTTTCTTTTTCTTATAAACCGGATTGCCGTTTTCGTCAAGTTCCGGAGGTTTCTTTCCGAAAAGTTTGCCGAAAAATGATTGTTTCTGTTTTACAACAGGCATTGTATCACTGTTAGTCATATTCGTTCTCCTTTCTACTTGCCTACCCTGTTGAGCAGGAACTGAACAAGTTTATTTGATGCAAAGGAGAGCACGAAAAGAATTACGGCAATGGCCGAAGCCTTACCCATTTCAAAACGCGTTCCGCCGTAGTCGTCAAGACAGTGCATGATTGTATGAAGAGTATAATCCTGAGTCGGGAATCCGAAAACGGAGGTGATGATACCGCCGATACCGAATGAACCGGTAATACTCAGAATGGCACCGAACATAAGGTGACCTCTCATGGAAGGAAGGGTTATATAATAAAGCTCCTGCCATCTGTTTTTGATACCGTCAACAGCACCGGCTTCATAAAGAGATTTATCAACGGTCTGCAAACCGGAAATCATCGTAAGGAATGACGTTCCGAGAGAAGACCATAAAATAATCAGAATACATACCGGCCACATCCAGTTTGCATCGACAAGGAATTGTATCGGTTCGGAAATAATACCCCATGAAAGAAGCCATGAGTTGATATATCCGTTTGAGTCTCCGGAAAAGAGAAGCTGCCATACAAACGCGAAACCGCCTGCAAGTGACGGAGCGTAGAATAATAATGTAAGGAATGCTCTCGGCTTCGGCGGAACCTCATTGATAAGCCATGCAAATCCGAAACACATAAAATAGCAAAGAGGACCGGTTACGATTGCAAGAATAAGAGTGGTTTCTATTGAATCGGTAAAAACCTCATCGCTGAGAAACAAATCTCTGAAGTTATCAAATCCGACAAAATCCGGTATTTCCAACATGTTGAAATTGGTAAAAGCAAGAATAGCCGAAACAAAAACCGGAAGTATCGAGAAAGCAAGGAAGGTGATAAGATACGGCCCGAGGAAAACAATCAGGTCAAGATTTTCGAAACGTCTCTTTTTTGATAACGACGAGGCTTTTTTCGCAAGTGTTTTTTCAGCCATTTTTATTTTCCTCCTTTCAGTCTGCGATTGAGTCTAAAGGAAGACCCAATTCTTTACGTTTGTTTTCAAGTTCGTCGTTTATGAACTTGGAATTATCAAGAATAACCGTTCTCGGTTCTTCATAATCAACAACTACGCTGTTTTTGGAGAACCCGAGATATCTCGTAAGATAATATCCGCCGACATGTTCGGGCGTAGGAACAAGATATTTTATCTGTTCTGCGATTGCTTTTGTTTCCGCAGCCGTCCAGCTCATATTAAGAACGGCTGAAACGTTTGCCGAGTTATAACGTCCGGCAGCACCGAGAACGGATTCGATTTCCCGTCCGAATGTTGTCTGAACTTCATCGCTTGTCCACCAATCAAGGAATTTCCATGCATTGTCTTTGTTCTTTGCGCCTGACAACATACATGATGCGGTAAATGCCGCAAGTGTGCTGCGGTCAACTTCGCCGTCTGCCTTTTCGGTTCCGGGAATAGCTGAGAATGTCCACAAACCTTTGATTTCGGGAGCGAAGACTGCCATCTTATTATAGAAAGCATAAAGATCATTAACACCGGCAGGCATTTCGCCGAGACGGAATCTGTTGGGGAAATCATATGAGATCGGAATACCGTAACTTGTATAGAAATCGGTAAATGTAATAAAGGACTGAATGCCGATTTCGGAATCTATATCGGTAAACTGACCGTTTGTATCCTTATCTCTGTAAAGATATCCGCCGTTCTGATAAAGTATTGTCTGATAATCCGGCGGAGCAAAATCCATAGAATGTTTCTGGAGTACGGGGATCAATGAATAAACCTCATCCCATGTTTCCGGAACATTCTTTCCTATATCCTCAAGAATATCGGTTCTGTAGAAAAGAACTCCGAAAGTCATGGTTTCGGGCAAACCATAAACGTGAGTGACTTTCTTACCTTCCTCTTCAACTACAACGGACATACCGAGAGTGGAATTATCAATAAATCTTTCTGAAACAACCTTGTCAAACCCTGCGTAACCTTCAAGCGGCTCAAGAGCGCCTCTGGTTGCGTAATTGACTACTGTTTCTGTTGTTTGACCAAGAATAATATCAGGACCTTTATTGGCAAGGATTGACGGAAGAACCGAACCGCCCGGAACAAGATCAAGAGAAAGATTAATCTGATATTCATCAATAAACGAACGGTCTATAATCTGTCTTAAGACCTGAGCCTGATCTCTTGCCGAAAGAATCCAAACCTTACAATTTTCGGAATAAGTATTTCCGCCTGCAGCAGAAATACTGTTAAAGTCGGTAAAGAAAGATGAGAAAAACATCTTTGTCTGGAACCAAAGTCCCTGGAAAAATCCGGCTTCGGCTGCGGGAGCCTTGTAGTTTTCTTCGGCAACTATGATATAGTCTATTTCGAGCGGCTGCGAACGGATATCGGACAGCCAAGTGCCGAGGTTTGTAATATTATTTTTGAAAACCGAGAAATCCTTTGCTATGGAATCAGGGTTTTCATTAAGAGAATAAAGATGATTATAAACAGTTCTTAAAATAGATGTATACTGACCTTCACTGCCGAGAACATTGACCAGCTCGTCATGAACATCTCTTAATATGTCGGCCTGAGTCTTAAAGTCGGCAACTACATCCGGGAGCTCTTCGTCAAATTCATAGTCTCTGTAGATATCGGGCGAAGAACCTGTAATCATAAGAATTTTGGCATAATCATCGTTAAGTCTGGCGATAATGGCATCAACGGCATTGATAACATCGCCCATCTGACCGTAACCGCACTCAAAACGAATAGTATTCTGTCCTTGTTTGAACAGGAACATCAGCTCGTTGCCGCCTTCATCTTTAGGCGTAAGCATCTGCCAGTCTGAAGAATATCCGATTGCAACATTCTGAGCTTCGGCAAACTGAAGTTCACCGTTTATCAGAATCTTTCTGCTGACAAACGAACCGTTCATCGTACTCTGGCGAGCTCTCATAACGATTTTATAGAGACCTTCGACCGGAACATCAACGACATATTCAATCCACTGACCGCTTGTTCTCCAGCTCGGATCACCGGAAGCGTTTCCGCCGATGGTATTAAGCTTAATTGTCGTAATACTTGCAGGCTCAGTAGCAGCCGATGCTCTGTCATAAGAGGCAAACAATGTGGGATCGTTTTTAGCCTGAGGAGTCTCAGCCTGAATCTTATCTATTTCGTTGGAACCATCATTACGATTGAATTCATTCTTCATCAGGAATACTTCATAATCTTCAAGCTCCTGATAACCGTATAACCAGATACGTGAAAAAGCACAGGGTTCACGGACTGATTCGATTCTGATTACATTCTCGCCTTTCTCGAAATAAAACTGCAAAGGCGTAGTATATGACGCAGAAGCATCTTTTATATATGCACCGTCATTCCATCTGAAAAGTTCAACCTGTTCTCTTCTGGTTTGATTACCTTTGGCGTCTTCGGAGAAGAACGACTCATAATCCAGAACATCTTCAACATTATCTTTGTAGATACGATCCAACGTCGAAGAACGAGCTTCGTTAAACTGAAGCTCTCCGTTAACATATATTGTTCTCTCAACAGCTGCGCTCTTATCCTGGATAGCATAATAATTTACGCCTATACAGTAAAGACCGGCAGAAGGAACATTGACAACATATTCTACCCAGCCTTCAGACGGAGTATATACAACTCCTGTCCGACCACCGACAGAATAGTTGAAGTCAAATTGCTCATCCTGTTCGGTATAATCTTCCGGAACATAAAAAGCCAACGGAGAATTTATTCCGAGGTCAACTTCGACATTCGGTCTTGATTCTCTGGCTTTCAGTTGCAGAAACTCACCGAAAGAACCGCTTTTATATGTGGGAACAAACGGCACGTCGGATGCACTCGACTCGCTTTTACCACCGTTTCCACAGGCAGAAAGTGCAAACAGCGAAATAATCATCACGATAACAATCGCTGCAGCAAATACCCGTTTTCTGCGCAATATAAACACCTTCCTTTTCCTTATGTCGATTTCGATAAAATATTACCGATAAACCGACAGTTTATGCACGTAATTATATATTATATATATAAATAAGTCAATCGACGAAACACGTTATGTTTCTTTAGAAAAAACGACCTCAATCGCATTTTTAGTTATATTGCATAAAATACCAATCAGTTTTTCTTGTAATTTATCACTCTTATACCATACATCATAGCCGTTTGTTATGCGTGTATAACAAAACGGACACAAGATATTGTGTCCGTTATAAAAAATTATTCTATTATCGGAATATATAGTGTCAATACATAATATGCGACATCTGGGGTTTTGTGCAAAATAAACAAAAATGACTGATTTTCTTATATTTTCAGCTCATTTTCTTTATTTTTTAGCAAGCATACAGTATATGATACCTGTTATTCCCAAATTCTCAGTTTTACCAGTTTCGCATGAATAACAACTCTTATTGCTTTATCATAGGTCTTACAGGTTGACAATGTCAGAATCTTATCATCGGCATCAAACTCAAACCTTGTAAAAGAATCAATCATATTCTTACTCTGGAGCCTATTGAGAAATTCCACGTAATATTCATCGCTCGGGAATTTTTTTGTGATATAATTGTAACCGGATGCCACTTCATCATCCACATTGGTCTCATACCAAGCGAATATCTGCCAGATAGTGTCCTGGCTTTCAGTCTGAATACGGATATAATGATTGGACTTATTCTCATACCATTTTGGTTTTTCGTTAAGATACTTAAGTCCGCCGAACATATTGTCACTTCTCGCGTGACCGTAAAGAATGGTATTTCTGTTATTAGTCAGATAAGTCCCATCGCAATTACTGTCAAAGAAGATCCATCCGTTTTCGTTTTCCTTCTTTTCAAGATCATGAGAAAGATAATAGTCGTTATCCTTATATTTTACGACAGCAGTATCTATCGTCAAACCCGGAGACACTGCGCCTGCAACGTCAGGGAAAAACAACCATGCGGTAATGTCGGCGTTTCTGCTGTTTTTTGTTGCCGACAGAGGTCTTGCAAGAAAGCTAATCGAGCCGTCCGTTTCATCAAGCACAAGCTTTGCCGTTTTCTTTTTATCTTGTCCCTGAGATGAAGGATCATTCGGATCATCGGCATGCTGTTCGGGATTATCAATATCATTATAGATATACGAATATTCTTCGTCGTATTTTAACCCCTCTTGTTTTAACTCGTCAATTATGCTCTTTGTGGAAAAATCGTTTGGCGTAAGCTTCAATATATTCGTCATGGAATATACGAATACTCCGGCGCAGATAACCAAAAGAATAATTGAAATCGGACCGTATCTGCCTTTTTTCTTCTTTTTCGGCTTTTCGGCTTCCTCTTCATCATCTTCGTCCGGGGCAGCATACAAAGCCTCTTCAAAAGCTTCTTTATCCGCTTTGATTTGTTCTTCGTTTTTTACGGTTTCTTCAGCTTTCTGAGTGTTTTTTTCTTCGTTTTCCATTAAAAATCACCTTTATCTTGATTCTTTGGCAACCATAACGGCCTGAACAATATACTTCATTACTTCTCCCGAATCGGCACACGTATAAAGAGTAATGCAAACATCATCATCCGAAACCGTTACACCGAAATCACGGTTCTTAAGATATCCGTAATTTACGCCTTTTTCAGAATATGAAGAACAAACCCTGTCTTTCCAGTTATTAAAGAAATTTTTAAATGCGTCCGTATCCTTCAATGATTTTTCCGAGAGCATAAATTTACTGCTCGGGGCATGATTTATAAGGCGGGTGCGCGCATCGCTGTAGTTTTCATTTGAAGGATCTCCGGCATAAAGCGCCAGAACATCATTGATTTTAATAAAATCGATGTCCTGAATAACAGATTTGGAAACATCGGAAGTATCAAGATAATACGTTGCGAAAATCTTGAATTTATATCTGTATTTCAAAGTATTGATGTATATGTATCTGTTGGATTCTTTATTAAACCATTCATCTGTTCGGGTAACATTTTCAAGCTGGTCGAAAATATTTCCTTCATCAAGAGCGTGTCCGTAAATAACAGTATTATGATTAAGGAACTGACCGTAATTTCTGACCATGGATGCACGCTCATCTATGTAGCAGGCACCGCCTTTTCTGCTCTTTTTATCAAGGCCTCTTGTAAGATAATACGAATCGAGAGCCAGATAATCGGTATCTTCTCTTTGAGCAACGGGAAAATTCAGATTGGTTCCGGGAAGATATAACCAGGCAACGATATCTTTGTTATATGCGTTGTATTTATCGAGTATATCGGAGCAAAGGAATCCATTATCGTTAAGTTTTGCAGCCGGATATTTCGGATTCTGTCCGAAACTCAAATCGGTAGTATCAACTTTTGAACCCGTTTCGTCTTCATTGCCTGAGCTGCTGTCCGACCCGGAGTTTCCGTCGGAACTTGATTTTTTCTTAACTTCAACCTGCACGCTTGCACTTAAACCGTTTACCGTCGTTGCCGTAACCGTTGCGGTTCCTTTTTTCAGGGCTGTAACCACACCGCCTTCATCGACAACAGCAACAGTTTCATCCGAAGAAGTCCATACTATCGTTTTATCCGTTGCGTTTTCCGGAAGAATTTCAGCTGTAATACCGGAAACATCATCAACATACAATGAAAGTTTTTCTACGGAAAGATTTATATTTTCAACATCAACTTCAGGAAAATCCACAGTAACGGTTGCCGAAGCAGTAAATCCGCCGTCGTCGGTAGTTACGGTAATAACAGCGGTTCCTTCATTCAACGCAAGAACCATTCCGAAAAACGGATCAACGGAAGCAACAGTCTCATCGCTGGAAGACCATGAAATTCCGGTATTTTCCGCATCGGCGGGAATAACGGTCGCAACAAGCTGATACATAGATCCCTGAGTATCCAAAAAGAATTCCGTTTCGGAAAGGACCACGCCGGTAACAGACTTTTTAACAGGTTCATGGGGAACTGTAGGATCATCCGGCTGATCGACATTGGGATCCGTCGTGTTATTTTCGCATGCGGCGAAGAGCGACATTGCGATTATAAGGGAAAGAATCAAACAAAGGGTTCTGCAAAGAATATTTCTCTTCATGCTGTTTCCTTTCTTTATAAACGAGACACTGTATATAAAAATATAAACAGTGCCTCTACGCGACTTTATTATATTATTTGGAAAGCTTTTCTGCAGCTGCGACAATCGCATCTGCATCCATTTCGTATTTTGCAAGAAGCTGTGCCGGGGTGCCGGATTTTCCGAATTTATCCTGAGCACCGAGTCTGATGACTTTTACTCCGCCTCCGATATTGCAAAGGCTTTCGCAGACAGCAGAACCGAAACCGCCGACCGTATTGTGATCTTCGATCGTAATGACTGCCTTGGTATCTCTGACTGCTTCAACAGCAGCCTCATCTGCAAAAGGTTTAATTGACGGAACGTCAAGAATCTTAAGGCTGATGCCTTTTGCGGCAAGGATTTCTCTTGCCTGAAGAGCTGCTTCATAGAACGGACCGGTATACATAAGAGTAATATCGGAACCTTCTGCTATTTTATTGTAAATACCGGGAGTGAAAACATAATCATCACCGTATATAACGGGAACTGCCAGTCTTCCGAGACGGATGTAAACGGGTCCGTTATATTCGCAGGCAAAACGAAGTGCCGCTTTTGTCTGTGTTGCGTCGGAAGGAGAGATAACTATCATACCCGGAATGGCACGCATAAGCGCCATGTCTTCGAGACACTGATGAGTAGCACCGTCTTCGCCGACTGTAAGACCGGCATGAGTTGCGACTACTTTAACATTATTCTTCGGATAACCTACCGCATTTCTTACCTGTTCGTAGGCTCTGCCTGCAGCAAACATGGCAAACGAAGAAGCAAAAACAATATTTCCGCAGGTAGAAAGACCTGCAGCAACAGAAATCATATTACCTTCGGCAATGCCGCAGTTTGCAAATCTTTCGGGAAATGCTTTTGCAAATCCGGCTGTTTTGGTTGATTTTGTAAGATCGGCATCAAGCACAAACAGATTATCGTATTTTTTCCCGAGTTCAACCAGCTCGGTACCGTATGCATCTCTTAAAGCAATCTTTTCCATTACGCATCCAACTCCTTCATAGCCTGTAAATACTGTTCTTCATTCGGCGCAGTTCCGTGCCATGAAGCAACATTTTCCATAAACGAAACACCTTTACCCTTGATTGTATGAGCGATAACCGCCGTGGGTTTGCCCTTACATTCTTTAGCCTGAGCAATTGCGTTTCTGATCTGATCATAATCATGACCGTCTATTTCAATAACATTCATTCCGAAGGCGCTGAGTTTTTCGGGATAAGGAAGAGGAGACATGACTTTTGTAATGTCGCCGTCTATCTGCAATCCGTTAAAATCAAGGAAGAAACAAAGGTTATCAAGTTTGTAATGAGCGGCAAACATCATAGCCTCCCATACCTGTCCCTCTTCAGATTCTCCGTCGCCGATAATAGCGTAAACACGGTAATCTTTATTCTTTCTCTTTCCGTTAAGAGCCATACCGCAGGCAGCTGATATACCCTGACCGAGTGAACCGGTCGTCATATCAACACCGGGAATCGTTTTCATATCCGGATGTCCTTCAAGAAAACTGTCGATTTTACGGAAGTTTTTCATTTCCGCAGGATCAAAATATCCTTTAAGAGCGAGAGCCGAATAAAGAGTGCAGCATGCATGTCCTTTGGACATAACGAATCTGTCTCTGTCGGGATTCTTCGCATCTGCGGGATCGATTCTCAATTCTTCATTAAAAAGAACGGCAGCGATATCCGTGCAGGAAAGAGATCCGCCGGGATGTCCGCTCTTGGAATTATATATAGCTTCTACAATAAGCTTTCGCATATTTCTAGCGAATTCTTTGGTTTCCATTTCTGTCTTTTACACCTCTAATTATATTTTTCGTGCCATTATATCATATAAAAAACAGAAAAGCAAGATTGAGATATTTACATTTTGAAACAATTATTGTAACTCTTATTGACAAATATACTTTACAATGCTATCCTTAATTTAACTTTAAATTGTAAAGGAGAACTGCAAATGACGGATATTATCATGGAATTCGATAATAATATCCTTGATTATTTTTCTTCTCATTCTTTCGGGGAGTTTCCCAACATATTGTTAAAACTCCTCAGTTGGATAGGAAATTACGGTTTACCATGGGTTATTTTTGCGGCTGTATTTCTTTTGAATCCGAAAAAAAGAGCAAGCGGGTATATTTTGGCATTTGCCATGATAGCGGCTCTTATTATAAATAATGTTTTAATAAAAAATATCGTCGCACGTCCGCGCCCGTTAATCACAGATCCGTCAATTGTTCTTCTTATCTCTGTGCCTTCCGACTTTTCTTTTGCTTCCGGACATGCCGCCGCCTCATTTGCAGCTTCCGTAGGAATATCAAAAGCAAACAAATATCATGCCCTGTGGTCTTTTCCTCTTGCCGCGGCAATCGCATTTTCAAGAATCTTCTTTTCCGCTCATTATACTTCGGATGTTATCGCAGGTTCTGTTATAGGTTTGATTTGCGGTTATCTCGGCATCAAAATCGGTCCCATGCTTTATAATTTTACAGACAAAGTGATAAAAAAACGTAAAAATCAATAAAACAGTGAGAAAAAAGCAGAAACGGTATGTGTTTTACTACATATACCGTTTTTTTGTTTGTTTTTAACGCAAAACAGCCTTTGACCTTTTCTGACTATTGCAGTAAAATATACTTGCAAAGGTCAAAGATAGTCAAAAGCAGATTTTGGAGTTTAAAGATGAAATCAAGCGATATAATAACCGAATTTATAATGCGATTACTTGATGAAAGTAACGGAGAAACCGAAATAAAAAGAAATGAGCTTGCACAGCAGTTCAATGTCGTCCCGAGTCAGATCAATTATGTAATTACATCAAGATTTACACCGGAACTCGGATTTATGACGGAGAGCAGACGCGGCGGCGGCGGATATATTCGTATTAAACGAGTTTATTCAAACCGTCCCGAAGTTCTTATGCATGTAATTAATTGCATAGGTTCCGGAATCTCGGCGTTTGACTGTTCGGTTATCCTCGATAATCTTGCCGCTGACGACTATATCTCGGATTACGACTATAAAATACTCAGTGCCATTCTTCCGGACAGACTTTATCAGGCAGCGTCACCGCGTAACAGAGATGCGATTCGAGCGGCGATTCTCAAAAGCATGCTTCTGACAATAGCCTCAAACGGATGACTTATACATACACAACGAAAGGAAGAGATAAAAATGCTTTGTGAAAACTGCAAAAAAAACACAGCAACAACATACATCAAACAAACAATAAACGGACAAACGGGAGAGATTTTTCTCTGTTCCGCCTGCGCAAAAAAACTCGGCATGTCTGATTATACCGACATGAACATCGGATTCGGGCCGAATGATCTTCTGAATCAGTTTTTCGGTTTTCCATCATCCGGAAGTCTTCTGACAATGAAAGAACAGACTGTTGTTTGCCCCTTCTGTTCTATGACCGAAACAGAATTTTACAATACAGGCAAGGCAGGTTGTGAAAAATGTTATTCAACATTCAAGGACAGATTCAAAGCCATCGTAAATAAATACCACGGGAACAAAAAGCACGTCGGAAAACGTCCGATCACGGCAAAAGCGGCAGAGCCGAAAGAAACCGTTATCTCTCTCAAAAAACAACTCGGCGAAGCCATTAAAAAAGAAGATTTCGAACAGGCCGCAGTTCTGAGAGATAAAATAAAAAAGCTTTCGGAAGACAAAGAGGGAGGCAGAGATAACGCATGAAAAACACATCCGTCGTATCTTCACGAATCAGGTTGGCGCGTAATTTTTCCGAATATCCGTTTATCCCCAAAATTACCGCCGACCAAAAAGCAAAACTAACAAAAACAATTCACGATAAAGTCAAAGATGACAATAAATACCGTCTTTCTTATCTTTCTATGAAAGAAGTCTCTCCCATTCAGGCAGGATCAATGGTGGAAGAGCATCTTATCAGCCCCGAATTCGCAAACAAACGCGACGGAAAAGCATTACTGCTGAACGAAGACAAAACAGTATCAGCGATGCTTTGCGAAGAAGATCATCTCAGACTTCAGGTTTTCGGCAAAGGCGAATGTCTGCATGAACTGCTTGACAAGGCGCTTGAAATCGACGATTATTTCGATTCCATGCTTCCGTATGCGTTTTCGGACGAATTCGGATATCTCACGGCCTGCCCGACCAACCTCGGAACCGGTCTGAGAGCATCGCTTATGCTTCATCTTCCCGCAATTACCGAAGGAAATTTTGTGGGAGAAATCGTAAAAGCGACGGAACCGCTGGGACTTACCGCAAGAGGGATGTACGGAGAAGGAAGTAATGCTTCGGGATGTCTGTATCAGATGTCCAACAAAATGACAATGGGTATGACTGAAGCGGAAATCGTTGACGTTATGCTGAAAGCAGTCGAAAAGATTATTTCTGTCGAACATGAGCTCACCGAAAAATATTCAAAAAAAGCCCAGATAACCGACAGAATCCGCAGGGCTGAAGGTATAGCGCGTTACGCCGGCCTCATGAGTTCAAGAGAATGGCTTTCCGTATATTCCGATATCAGATGGGGCGCCGAAATGAATATCAACGGCATCGAGACAACGGAACTCGACAAACTGTTTCTCTCACTTCAGCCGTATACTCTTATGCTTTTCGAAACAGACGCAACAAACGCAGAAAGCAGAGACGCGAAACGCGCCGAAATCCTCAGAAAAGGAATATCATGATTATAGGAGTTGATAATAATGTTATTCGATAATTTCACGCAAAATGCAAACCGTGCAATAGCATATACGATAGATGCCGCAAAGCAACTCGGTCATCAGTTTGTCGGCACAGAACATCTCCTGCTCGGTCTCCTGCAGACAGAAGGATCAACTGCAGAAAAGCTTCTGACGGCAGCAGGTATAACAGATAAAACAATCCTTGAAAAAATAATGGACGAATCCGGCACGTCAATGCCGACAGAACTTTCCATCAACAATATCACACCGCGACTGGCGAGAATCTTCCGTCTTGCCATCTATCAGGCATCAAGAAGCGGTTCTGCGCAGGCAGGGACGGAGCACATCCTTATGGCTCTTATAAAAGAAGGCAACAGCAAAGCCATGGAATATCTCACGGCACTCAACTGCGATGTAGAAGGAATATATAACACACTGCTCGAAGGAATGGGCACGGGTTCCGGAAACAGAGCCGCATTCAACGAAAACATGAATAACGTCGGAATCGGCGCCCAAAGCATAAAAGGTAACACATCAACACCGACATTGGACAGCTTCGGCCGTGATCTTACAAAAATGGCAGCCGACGGCAAAATTGACCCCGTTATAGGCAGAAGCAAGGAAATTGAAAGAGTTATTCAGATACTCAGTCGCAGAACCAAGAACAACCCCTGTCTTATCGGCGAGCCCGGCGTAGGAAAAACCGCCATCGCAGAAGGTCTTGCGCAGCATATCAATGCGGGAACGGTTCCCGAACCTCTTAAAGGCAAAAGAGTCGTGACTCTCGACATTGCGGGAATGCTCGCAGGAGCAAAATACCGCGGTGACTTTGAAGAAAGACTTAAAAACGCGCTTAAGGAAGTAACCGACGCAGGCAACATTCTTTTGTTCATCGACGAAATCCACATTCTTGTCGGTGCGGGTGCGGCAGAGGGCGCGGTTGATGCGGCAAATATTCTTAAACCCTCTCTCGCAAGAGGCGAACTTCAGGTTATAGGCGCAACGACCATAAACGAATACAGAAAGAATATCGAAAAAGACGCTGCTCTCGAAAGACGCTTTCAGCCCGTTATGGTAGATGAACCGTCTGTTGAAGATTCTGTCAGGATTCTTCAGGGTATTCGTGAAAAATACGAAAACCACCATCATATAAAAATCACAGACGAAGCAATCGAAGCGGCAGTCAAACTGAGTAAAAGATATATTCAGGACAGATTTCTGCCCGATAAAGCAATCGACCTCATGGATGAAGCGGCTTCCCGTCTCCGTATTTCAAATCTGACTGCTCCGCCGGATCTCACAAAAAAAGAAGATGAACTCAAAGCGGCAGCCGAAAAGAAACAAAATGCAGTAAAGAATCAGGAATACGAAGAAGCGGCAAAATACAGAGATGAAGAGAAGAAGATCAAATCCGAAATAGAAGAAATCCGCAAGCAGTGGTCTTCGGAATCATCGTCCGAGCAGCTGATTCTGACTGCCGAAGGAATTGCCGAAATACTCGCGGCATCAACAGGTATTCCGGTCAAACAACTTGCCGAAGAAGAAAGCGAGCGTCTGCTTAATCTCGAAAAAATACTCCACGAACGTGTTATAGGTCAGGACAACGCAGTTACCACCGTTGCGAAAGCGGTTCGCAGAAGCAGAGTCGGACTTAAAGATCCCAAACGACCAATGGGCTCATTCCTGTTTCTCGGGCCAACCGGCGTAGGCAAAACCGAACTTTCCAAAGCGCTCGCCGAAGTTTTGTTCGGTGACGAAAACGCAATGATACGAATAGATATGTCCGAATATATGGAAAAGCATACGGTTGCAAAACTTATCGGTTCTCCTCCGGGATACGTCGGATACGACGAAGGCGGTCAGCTTACCGAAAAGATTCGCCGCAAACCGTATTCCGTGGTTCTCTTCGACGAAATCGAAAAAGCCCATCCCGATGTGTTCAACATAATGCTTCAGATTCTTGATGACGGACTTCTTACCGACTCGCAGGGCAGACATGTTGATTTCAAAAACACCGTCATCATTATGACCAGCAATGTCGGGGCAAAAAATATCGTTGAGCCCAAATCAGTTGGTTTTACAACCCGCGAAAACAATTTTGAAGATGCGCAAAAGGTTATAAAATCAAATGTTACCGACAGCCTCAAAGAAACCTTCCGTCCCGAATTTCTCAACCGTATAGACGATATAATCGTTTTCGATCAACTCAAAAAAGAAGATATCGTCAAAATAGCCGACAATATGCTTAAATCCATAAAAGCACGTCTTTCGGATATGGAAATCACACTTAATGTAACACCGGAAGCAGCAGCTTTACTTGCAGACAAAGGATTTGACGTTGTCTACGGTGCAAGACCGCTGAGAAGAACAATTCAGAACTTCGTTGAAGACGCCGTCGCCGAAAAAATCCTCGACGGTTCGGTCAAAAAAGGAGAAACCGTCAATGTTGACGCAAAAGACGGTGAAATCGTTATCGAATCGGCAAACAAATAATTCAGTTATTGATAAAAAGCCGCAGGTTTTTCTGCGGTTTTTTTGTTGACAAGATCAGCGCGTTAGCATATAATGAAAAAAGAAAAAGGAGAAATATTATGATACTCGATGAAAAAAAGATCATTTCAGCGACCATCGGTGCCGTAAGAACCGTCAAAGAAGGAAACGGAATCGGATTTCGCCGCTTTTCTGAAAAGCAGGAAATTGCATTTGACGGCAAAAAAATATATTTCGGCTCGGATTTTGAGCACTATTTTTATAATAACAGTCTTTGCAGCGCCGGAATATGCCTCGACTTCATTACCGATGCAAAATCTGTCGTAATCAAAGCAGGCGGAGAGCCGAAAAACGATAAACTCCCTAAAATTTCCTGTGATATTCTCGCAGACGGTCGTCGGGTAAAGACACAAAGCGGCGAAACCGTCACTGTTTCATTCCGCAATAAGAAAGAACGTCGTATCTCCGTTTATCTCTCCGTAGGCGGTAAAGACTGCATTTCAGAAGTTGAGCTTGCAGATGCCGATATTTTCCGTCCGTATTATAAACAGGGAACCGATATTCTCTTTTTCGGTGATTCCATTTTTCAGGGAATAGGCACACGCCATGCGTCCTGCACTATGCCCACGATAGTAGGCAGACGCCTAAACGCGCGTATTATGAATCAGGGGAACAACGGATACGTTTACGATGCGAATACACTCGATAAAATATGCGAACCGAAGCTTATAGTGTTGGGATACGGATGTAACGACCGTGACCGCAAATCGGAAAATGATTTTTATAATGACGCTTTGGCTTTCGCAAAAAAAGTCCGTGAACTATGGAAAGACGTTCCCGCAGTCGGCGTTCTCCCGGTCTATTGCGGCGCCGATGCCGAACCGGATTATATAAAATGGTATAGAAAATGCGACGATCTTCTCCGCAAAGCATACGAAGAAACAAACATCGCAGTCATCAACGGGCAGGAATTGATTCCTCACGACATAGCTTATTTTAATCCCGACTACCATCCAAACGATAAAGGATATCTGATTTACGGAAACAGACTTGCAAAAAGACTTGTTGAAATGGGTTTATACAAATAAAACAACAGCGGCATTTGCGACAGCCCGATAAGGATGTTTTTTCCGAACGTGGATTTTGTACGGCAAAATCCGATGCTCGTTATGGGTGCAGACAAATCAGAATTTGTGGAGATAGGTATACATCTATTTTTACGAATGTAGAATATGGAGTTTTCTGTCGTAGAGACCTGAGTCTCCGACAGCTTTCGCATTTCTCTCTGCTTTGACGATGAACCAATGACTGAAAATGAGTACTCCGTAAGTATCCAACCTTCAGTTGAGACTATCAATCAAAATGGTAGCTTCAAACCTGAATAACTTTATGATAAACTGTGTACACGGTACCGAAAGATATTAAGGAGGATAAGAATATGTCGAAATCTATCGGACAGATTATCAAAGAACTTAGATGTGAACGCGGTTTGACACAAGAAAATCTGGCTGAATTGCTTAATGTTTCAGGTCAGGCGGTCTCCAAGTGGGAAAATGAAATATGCATGCCGGATGTTTCGCAGATCGTCCCGATAGCCAAAATTTTCGGAGTAAGCACGGATGTGTTGTTCGGTGTATGCGGCGAAAGCGATGACGACGCGGCAATGAAAATCATTGACACGGCGAAGAAACAGATTTATGATGAAAATGGCATCTGTACGGCTGAAAGTATTTATTGCGGATATCTCACCATACAGGACGGGTTGAAATGTTATCCGACCAATATGATTCTGTTGATTAAGAGCCTTGAATACGGCTTATCACTTGCATATCCGGATAATGACTGTTACGATGCGGCACACGCAAAGAACATCTATGCAGAGAGCATCCGTCAGGCAAATGTGGTTGTGTCCTATGGGAAAAATACGGGAGACATTCTGCGTACACACATGATCATGGTGCTGCTGCACTCCGTTTTCGGCAATATGATACAGGCGAAAGAACATGCGGACTGTTTACCGACACGAGCAGATCTGACCACGTTCAATATGCTGGCATACATCGCTCATGCGGAACGGAAATACAGGGACGAATCAGCATACAGGCAGTGTGATTTTGCTTACCTTTTTGAAGCGCTCCTTGATAACATGGTATGCAACGGAAATGCTCTTTTTCTGTGCGGGAACTATGAAGACGCGCTTTCCGTATATACTTCGGCTGGCACGTTCATTGAGAATGTTTTCAGGGACGATGCATATCTGCCGCCCATTCATATTCGTGACAGCGGCGATCTGTATGCTCAAATTGCCAAAACCTATATGAAGCTCGGCAATTCCGACAAAGCCGTTCACTGGCTGAAAAAGATGGTGGATTATGATCTTGTTGAACGTCGGAAGTTCACAGATACTATGAAACCCAAGACCCCGTTGCTCCGTGAAGTTCCTTTCTTATATTACTATCATAATAATAAATCATTAAAAGGATATTTGGCCTTACTGCTTGAAAAACTCAGTGACAATGCTTTTGATGAACTGAAGGACAACATCGAATACAAAGCTCTCATCAAGTTTGTTTCTAAGGAAAGAGATAAGGAACAATAACGAAATGTTACAAAGCATCAATAGAAAGAATAAATTGTCACTGTTTGTATGATAGTTGATTGATTGTTTTATTCCGTTTGTGATAAGAAAAAACAAATCCCAGTTTGTTAAATAAATGAAATACCCGCCGAAGAGAAATCTGATTTTTCCTTCGGCGGGTTTCATTATTTGATAAATACTTCCTTATGGGAGTGAGGCATT
>JAZQQT010000055.1:0-19796 GCA_045629205.1 Eubacteriales bacterium | reverse complement strand
AGAGAATACGCTTATTCGGCAACAGAACCAATGTCCAAAGAAAAAATCGAATACATTGCTTCGGTTTTTGCCAAATATTTCACGGTAAAAATCGAAAAATAAATTAAGAGCAGCGACTTCAGAAAGTCGCTGCCTTTTAATTTAATATCGTTAAGTTTTTGAAACCGTATTTTCGGGATTGTCTGTTTTTTCTTCAGTAATCGGTTCCGGTGCGGCCTCATCGCCGTGCAGACCGAAACGACACAGTGAAACAATGACGGAAATGATATTCATCACTTCGCATATAACCCCCATAACCGAGCCGGACATTAAATCACACGCCAACCAAACAGGCGAAACCAACGCCAACTGTCCCACTCGTATGACCGACCCTCGTCCGCTCCAGAATGCCAGCGTGGAAAATACCGTAACAAAAGGAAGAAGAATAATAACCAAACGCCAAAGCCACACGGGAGCCGCAACAAGTAACGGGTTGTTACCGTTCCAGTTGACAAATATACCGAGCACTCCAGAAACCATGGCCATAGTGCATAACAGCCACTTGACATATGGGGCGCTTTTCCCCGTTCTGTATTGCCGGAGGATAAATAATGCGCGAACCACGCCGACCGCATTCATCAGACATGCCGACCAGGAACCCAACATCGCAAAGTGAATCATCCAGAGAGAACTGCCGAGAATCCCCTGAACAAACAGCAACCGGCTGCTGTTCTTACACTGAAACGAAGCGATCGTGTAGCATGCTGCCAAAACGGAAATGCCCTGAGCCAACCAATCCCACCATATCATAACTTCTTCCTCTTTCTCTTTTTTCCACAACCTGCACAATATATCACAACCGCCGATGAGAGTCAATAAGCAGCGATTTGCATTTATTAAAACCCGAAAAAACAAAACCGCCGAAATGAATTCTGTTCACCAGCGGTTTTTTACAACAAAATCAATAAAAGTCTGTTTGCTGCTTACGTCGAAAGTCACAATACCATAATCAAAGTCCCCGCGCCTATGAGAATACATCCGATCAATGATTTCGGCGTAAATTCTTCATGAAGAAAAACGAATGCCAAAACAAGCGTTATGACTACTGATAATTTATCTATCGGAACGACCTTTGAAACATCTCCGACCTGCAATGCTTTATAATAACAAAGCCATGACGCGCCGGTAGCAAGTCCTGATAAAATAAGGAATATCCAGCTTTTTTTGCTGATGTCGGAAAGCCCTCCCTGAGCGTTTGTAAGAAACACCATACCCCACGACATAACAACAACCACAACTGTTCTTATCGCAGTTGCAAGATTGGAATTAACGCCGTCAATACCGATCTTCGCCAATATTGACGTCAATGCCGCAAATACAGCCGATAAAATCGCAAATACAAACCACATAATAAATCATCTTCTTTTCAAAATGAAATCAGCCGTCGTATCCTATATCGTCGAGATATACAATATATGTCTCTGGATTTGCCGTATCATTCTCATTTATTACGATAACTCTTGTTCCGCGGATATCATCATCATTCAGACAGTGCGCAATCGTTCCGCAGTATCCGAGAGTAATTCCGTCCAAAACACCGACAAAATTATTCAGATGATCGTGACCGCTGAGACAAATTTTTACGTCTTCCCGCTCTTTCATGGCATCAAAAAGGCCGTAATTATAAGGTGACGAATAGACCTTATCCTGCCTTGCTTCTCCGACAAGCCCGTATTTTTCGGGATTATTATAAATAATTTCAACTTCCTGCATCGGAATATGGAAATACATCAGACCGTTTATTTTTTTACCGTAAGCACGCTCAAGCATAATGGATTCTTCTTTATACCATTGAACCTGATCGGCATGAACGCAGTCATAACCCTCTTCGCCTGTTTCATAATTATAATCGGTATAATCGTGAGAATCCATACACCAGATAACGAACTCGGTATCATTCGAATCGGAAGCTAAAACAGGAAGCCAGTATGTCTCTTCGCCGCTGAGATATTCAACGTCGTCTTCGATGCATAAATCAAACTTATGATAAATCATGGACTCAAGTTTCGCAGAAAAGCCTTCTCTGTCATGGTTACCGTATACGAAAGCCCATGGAATACCGTATTCAACCATCGGTGTAACAAAGGCTTCAATGGAAGCGCACATATCCTCATAGCCTTCCCAGCTGGTCAGGTCTCCGCCGAGTAAAACAAAATCGGGTTTTTCGGCATCAAACAGCGCGCGCATAGCACCGGGATTTGTATCTCGTTCCGAATGTAAATCCGTAAAAATCATGATTTTGAACGTTCCGTCTTCTTTAAAACGAAGAGTTCCCGGATCGTCGATCAGTTTAATCGTCTGCGGTTCCTGCGGCTCAATCGCGGGCTGCTTCGAACAACCGACAAAAGAGATAAGAAATACTGCTATCAGAAGAACAGAAATAAAATGCTTGATCTTAATCATTGTAGTCATAAACACCTTTCACTCTGTAGAATTTATATAATCTGTCATGAGCAGATAAAAAATACGTTTCCGGATTTGCGGTATTATTTTCATCAATAACCGCGACACGAACTCCGCGCAGTTGTTCGTTAATGTAACTGTTTCTGGTAAGACTTCCGGCATACGCCAATGTAATACCGTCTAGTTTTCCCGAGGCATTATTAACGTGGTCATGGCCGTTTACGACCATTGTAACGTCGCCGCGTTCTTTGATTGCATCAAAAAGTCCGAAATTATGCGGTCCGCAGCACGGTCCGTCGGTTATAAATCCGTTCTGTTCGCATTCTACAGGATTATCACGGATCGTTTTGAATTCCGACAAGGGAATGTGCAGGAACATAAGCCCGTTGATTTTTTTACCATTATCCGTTTCTATTTCCGCGGATGTTTTTTTATACCATTCAACCTGATCGGCATGAACGCAATCGTATCCGTTGTCATAATCGCCGTCGATGTAATCGTGCGAATCCATACACCATATTATATATCCGATGTCATCCGAATCCGAACGTAACACAGGCAGATAATACGTTCCGGTTCCGTCAAGATCTTCAACGTCCGAAGACAGGCAGTAATCATACGTGTAATAAAGCTGCTGCAGTTCGTCACCGGTCAGTCCGCATTCTCTGTCGTGATTTCCGAATACGTGGCACCACGGGATTTTCCTCTCGATTACCGGCTGAAGCAGCGCATCGAGATGAGAAGGTATTTCATCAGGCGTCACATCAACACATGTATCTCCGCCGAAAATAACCAAATCGGGAAGCTCGCATTCAAGCATGGCTTCCATCATCCAAACCACATTGTCCATATCGGAATGAAGATCCGAAATAAACATTATTTTAAATTTTCCGTCACTGTTAAAGCGCAGTGTTCCCGGTTCATCGACCTTAGGATTATACGGAACAACAGGTTCATTCGGAGTTTTTGCACATGAAGCAGCAGAAAATACAACAATAGTGCAAACCAACAGTATAATTATTCGTTTGATGATTTCAGAATTCATTTTTTATACCACTCCTTTTTACAATCAAGATAAAATTCATAATACGAGTCTTCGCAAAAGGCAAAATATGTTTCGAAATGCGCCGTATCGTTTTCATTAATTATAACAACTCTTGTTCCGCGTATTATATCTGTTTTAAAACAGGCACCGGTAACCGTTCCGGTATATCCGAGCGTTATTCCGTCAAGAACCGCGAGACAATTATTATGGTGACAGTGACCGAAAAGAAACAGCGGGATATCACCGCGCTCTTTTATGGCATCAAAAATTCCGAATCCGTCAGGTGCCGTATCGAGGCTTGATCTGAGATCATCATCCTCCATACATGTCCCGTGAAACTGTGTCCCCTCCAAGTCATCGATGCATCTGTTCAATTCGTAAACCGGTATGTGGCAAAACATCATGCCGTTTATTTTTCCGCCTGCCGTATTTTCAAATTCCTCCGATGTCTTTTTATACCATTCTACCTGATCGTCGTAAAGTCCGGCTTCTGCGTTTGAATGTGAATCAAGACACCATATCACGAATTTTACGTCATCGGAATCATGTCCGATAACAGGGAGACAGTAAGTTCCCACGCCGTAAAGTTCTTCCACGTCGGATGAAACACAATAATCATACCCGTAATACACCTGCTGAAGTTCCTCACAGTCCAAGGCATCACGGTCATGATTTCCGAAGACATGACACCATGGAATTTTTCTCTCGATAATCGGAGCAAGAAGTGCATCAATGGATGTCTTGGCTTCATCCATGGTATAATCCACGGTATTATCTCCGCCCAAAATAATAAGGTCCGGTTGTTCGGCATCAAGCATCATATTGATTTTTTCAAGTGCATAATCCTCCGGCCATGTATCGGAATGAAAATCAGAAAGGAACATTATTTTGAATGTTCCGTCGCTGTTAAAATGCAGCGTTCCGTCAAATGCTTCGGCTTTTTCCGGGGAAAAAGGATTAAAGGTTCTTTCCGTCGGTTTCGAGCACGAAACGATAGCGAAAACCGATATTAAGCACAAGAAACTGGCAGCAAAGCGTTTAAACATCAATTCTTTACCTCTCCTCAGTCAAAATCCATGTAAAATTTATAATACTGATCTTCAGCAAAAGCAAAATATGTTTTCGGATGAGCCGTATTGTTTTCGTTGATTACAACCACCCTTGTTCCTCTGACAGGATTACCGCCAAATGCACATAACGAACCGACATATCCCATCTGAACACCGTCAATCGATGCAGTAAAGTTATTATAGTGATCATGTCCGAAGAGCATCAACTGAACATCACCGCGTTCTTTTACGGCGTCAAAATGTCCGTAATTTAGTTCGGAACAGCAAATCGAGCTGTAAATACCGTATTCACTTTCCATAGCGGTTCCGTAAAAATTCGTTCCGATCGGGTCATCAACTACTCGTCTGAGTTCAATTACCGGCATATGACAGAACATCATACCGTTAATTTTATGCCCGTTCCGTGCTTCTAATTCGGATGAAGTCTTTTTATACCACTCAACCTGATCGGTATGCACACAGTCGTAGTATCCTTCATCGGCATAATCGTGTGAATCCATACACCAAACGACGTATTTCAACTCATCAGAGTCATATCCGTAAACAGGAATGTAATAAGTTCCGGTTCCGTCAAGTTCCTTCACGTCGGAAGATACACAATAATCATAATTAAAATAATAATTATACAATTCCTCGGGATCAATTCCGCCTTCACGGTCATGATTGCCGAAAACATGACACCATGGAATTTTTTTTGCTGAGACAACAGACAGAACAGTATCAAGCGTTGATTTATGTTCGTCAAAAGTTTCATCTACGGATGTGTCACCGCCAAAAATAACCAGATCGGGATCTTCAATATCAAGCATTAAATTTATCAAATTCAATGTCTTAACCTTAGGCCATTTATCATCCAACCAGGTATCCGAATGAAAATCAGAAAGAAACAGTATCTTGAACGTTCCGTCATAGTTAAAGTGCAGCGTCCCGTCAAACTCTTCCGGTTCATCCGGCAAAAAAGGATTAAACGTTCTTTCTGCAGGCTTTGCACATGAAACGGCAGATAACAGAAACAAAGCAATCATAAGCGATGCGACAAATCGTTTTACCATATATATCCTCAAATTCATTTATTATATCCGTATTTCGGGTCATGCAGAAATGCCATATAAGTCTCGGGATGTGCGGTATCATTTTCGTCGATAACAACAACCCTTGCTCCCCTTATTTCTTCTATATTCGGCACGGTAGTGGTAACGGTTCCGCAATATCCGAATCTGATACCGTCAACGGTTCCGATATAATTATTTGAATGATCGTGTCCGTTAAGGACGAGTTTGACGTCTCCTCTGGTCTTTATTGCGTCAAACAGCCCGTAATCAAGCTCTGAACAGCAGATGGGCTCATTTACCTCACCTTCCGCACTGCACTCCTCGTAGTTATCGGCTATATACTGCAGCTGCTGCATCGGAATATGCATAAACATCATTCCGAATAATTTCTTTCCGGATGTTTTTTCAAATTCCTCGGACTTCTGTTTATACCATTCAACCTGATCGGTATGAACGCAATCGTAATAACTGCCCAGTGCATTTGCGTAGTCGTGCGAGTCCATGCACCATATCACATATTCGGGCTCATCGGAATCGTGAGCAAGAACAGGAAGACAGTATGTTCCTTCGCCGTCAAGATACTCAACGTCAGAGGCTATGCATTTTTCCTGTGAACGATATAAACGCTGCAGATATCTTGCCGATGCGAATTCACGGTCGTGATTCCCGTAAACATAGCACCATTTTATTCCTCGTTCGATAATAGGCGCAATAAGAGTTTCCAGAATCTGTTCGGTCTCGCCTTGTTGTTGCCAGGATATGGTGTCTCCCCCGATTAAAACAAGATCGGGCTTTTCAACATCAAGGATGGCAGCCATTGATCCGGGAGCGTTTTCCGTATCGGAATGGATATCCGAAAAGATTACGATTTTGAACTTACCGTCTTTGTTAAAACGAAGTGTATGGGGCGCATCGACTTTTTCGGCAGGTTCAACATCGTTATTAATACCACACGCCGAAAAGGAAAAAACCATGAGTATGCAAAAACAAAATTCCAGGAAACGTCTAAACATATGTCCTCTTAACGGATGTATTTTCAGTCTATGTAAAATTTATACGCCCAATCGTGAATCGAGCCGAAATATGTTTCCGGATGAGCGGTATCGTCTTCGCGGACAACAACGACCCTTGTTCCCCGAATCATTTCATTCAAACAAGCGTTACCTGAAAACGTTCCGGTATATCCGACCGTTATTCCGTCAAGAGTTGCAGTAAAATTATTCTGATGATCGTGACCGAAAATCATCATTTGAACGTCACCGCGTTCCGTGACTGCATCCCAAAGGCCGTAATTGAGTTCAGAGCAGCAAACACTGTTATACGGAGTTGAACTTTCCATTGCGGTCCCGTGAAACCCCGTCCCCTCCATGTCGAGAATACATCGTCTCAATTCCACAACGGGCATATGCATACACATAAGTCCGTTGATTTTGCCGCCGTTTTCATTTTCCATTTTTTCGGCAGTTGCCTTATACCATTCAATCTGATCCGTATGAACGCAATCGTAAGCGCCTTCCGCAGTGTAGTCCTGCGAATCCATACACCAGACGGCATATTTTATTTCTTCGGATCCATATCCGTAAACCGGCAGACAACAGGTGGCTTCGCCGTCGAGCTCACTGACGTCGGCCGAAACACAGTAATCAAACGAATGATAGATAACTTCCTGTTTCTCCCCGGACACAGAGGATCTGTCATGATTTCCGTAAACGTAACACCATGGAATTTTTCTGTCGATAATCGGTTCAAGAACAAATGCGAGACTCTCATAAATCTCTTCTTCGGTTTCAAGCGTCGTATTGTCTCCTCCGAATATTACGAGGTCAGGATCCTCAACATCAAGAAAAAGATTTATGTTAAAAAGCGTAGCCGGATTATTATGCTTTGCGGAGCACAGGTGCATATCCGACAAAAACAGTATTTTGAATGTTCCGTCGTAACCGAACCGCAGTTTACCGTCGAATTCTTCAGATGTTTCCGGAGTAAACGGGTCAAACGTTCTTTCTGCAGGCTTCGCGCACGAAACGGCGCAAAACAAAATAAAAAAACATATAATCAAAGCGGCTGAACGTTTTACCATAACTATCCTCAATTTTCTTTATTTATCGTATCCGTATTTCGGGTCATGGAGAAATGCCATATAAGTTTCGGGGTGTTCGGTGTCATTTTCATCTATAATCACCACTCGTGCGCCCCTGATTTCTTCGATATTATAAGTATTAAGAGATAAAGACCCGCAGTATCCGAAGTTTATGCCGTCAACTATTCCGGTATAATTATTTGTATGGTCATGTCCGTTAAGAACGAGTTTAACGTCTCCGCGTTCTTTAATTGCATCAAACAATCCGTAATCAAGGTCGGAACAGCATGTCGGTTCATTGACATCCCCTTCGATTTTACATTCTTCGGGGTTATCTCTGATATATTGCAGCTGCTGCATCGGGATATGCATAAACATCAAACCGTATATTTTTCTGCCGGCTGTTTTTTCAAGTTTTTCGGAACACTCTTTATACCACTCAATCTGATCAGTATGAACACAATCATAATAACTGCTCAATTCCGGAGCGTAATCGTGCGAATCCATACACCAAATCGCATACGCCGTTTCATCTGAATCGGACGAAAGAACGGGGAGACAGTAAGTCGCCTCTCCGTCAAGAAATCCCACGTCGGATGCAATACAACACTCCTGCGACAGAAAAACCTCCTGAAGATAACCTGAACCGACACTTTCTCTGTCATGGTTTCCGTAAACGTAACACCATTTTATTCCGCGTTCGGCAAGCGGTTCGGACAATGCGCTTACAATCGGTTCAACATCACGTTTATCAATCCATGATATGTTATCACCGCCGAAAATAACGAGATCCGGCCTTTCCGCATCGAGAATTGCCGCCATCGCGGACGGTCCGTTCTCATAATCGGCATGCATGTCGGAAAAAATAATGACCTTGAACTTCCCGTCTTCATTAAAGCGGAGAGTATGCGGCGGATCGACTTTTTTCGATGCCGTATCCGTTTTTTCTTTTGCACACGCAGCAGCGGTAAAGAAGATAAAAAAGCATATCAGCAGTAAAATTATACTTTTAAATTTTTTATTCATACTCCGTATTCCCGAAACATTACTACATATCTATTATATTATATGTAGCCCAACATAAAATGTCAACAGATTTTTATCTTTTCTATTGCAATTTATTCTTCAAAGTGATATAATTATGTTATCAAAAATAAAGGAGTAAATCATGGAAGAATTCACAAAAACTCTGATTGAAATGGGCGCATCTGCAGGCGGAAAGATCCTGTTTGCGCTTGTTGTTCTTATCATCGGAAGCATCGTAATCAAAGCGATCAAAAAACTCATCTCAAAATCCGAGAAGTATTCAAAACTCGACAAAACGGTTCAGGGCTTTATCAAAAGCGCAGTTTCCGTTATCCTTTACACACTGTTGATAGTAAGCGTCATTGCAATACTCGGTATTCCCATGACAAGCGTAGCCGCAGTCATTGCTTCCTGCGGTCTGGCAGTAGGTCTGGCTCTTCAGGGCGCGCTCAGCAATATCGCCGGCGGAATCATGATCCTCGTTTTCAAACCGTTCAAAGTAGGCGACTATGTTTCAGCATCCGGCGCAGAAGGTTCAGTTAAAGATATAAGCGTTTTCTACACAACCATTTTGACGATCGACAATAAAAGAATCACCGTTCCCAACGGCGCTCTCATGAACGCAAATGTAACCAACTTCAGCTGTGAAGACAAACGCAGAGTTGATCTTGATTTCAGAATCACAAACGACTGCGATCAGAATCTCGCAAAAGCAGTTCTTCTCAAAGCAGCCGAAGGAACCAAAGGTGTTATCAGCGAACCCGCTCCGTTTGCACGTCTTTCCGCAGTAGATGACGATACCCTTATATTTACCGTTCGTTGCTGGTGCGAAAGTGCAATATATTGGGACGTTTATTTCGACCTCATCGAAAACTGCAGCAAGGCTCTTGCCGAAAACGGCATCGACGATCCGGAAGAAAGACTTGCAGTTCGTCTTGTAAAAGAAAACAACTGAGTTTTCGATTAATACAAAAGCCATACCGTTGGGAGCAGAAAATACACCCATATTCGATATGGCTTTTTTTATATCTTTTATTTTCCGAATAACCGAAAGAAGGTATCTGTTATGATTACTCTCGAACGAAATCCGAGTCTCAAAGGATTGACACGCATAAATCCTCAAATTCCGTTTTCTCATGTGGGAGGAACCGAACTCTGCATGGAAATCATCACGCCGCAGAACATCTCCGGAGGTAACCTTCCGCTGATCGTATTCGTTCAGGGAAGCGCATGGACGCATCCCGATCCCTATTATGAAATGACGCAATTAAATCGTTTTGCCGTAGAAGGGTTCATAGTGGCGATGCTCCGTCACCGCGGCATACACGAGGGAAACCCGGCTCCGGCATTTTTAATTGACGTGAAATGCGGGATCCGTTATTTGCGTGAAAACGCTTCTGTTTACGGTATTGATCCGGAACGCGTATATATTTTCGGGACTTCATCAGGCGCAAACGCAGCCTTACTTGCAGCACTTACGCCTGACGATCCGAAATATAAATCGGACGAATATCCGAACCAATCCGACAGGGTTGCGGCCGTTGCGGAATGTTTCGGGCCGACCGACCTGAATTGGTTCATAGAGCAGAACCCCGATTTCAAAGAACCGTTCAGGGTATTCTGCGGCGGTAAATTTGATCCGGTGCTGCTATCCGAGATGAGTCCCGTTAATTACATCACTCCGGAGCGAACGAAGATTCCGTTTCTCATTCTTCACGGAGACGCAGATTCGTGCGTTCCGTTCTCACAAAGTGAAAAGCTCGTCGCCAAACTCGAAGAAGTCGGCGCAGATGTCGGATTCGTCCGCGTAAAAGGAGCAAATCATGAAGGGGATTTCTGGAGTGATGAGGTTCTTGGCATTATACTCGACTTTTTCAAAAAACAGGCATTTCCGAAGAAATAAACACTATTTCAGAAACACGACACTATTCTGTCCGCGATAATCTCGTGTCCTTCCCTTGTGGGATGTATTCCGTCATCGCATATCAGTCTTCGGAAAGCGTGGCTAAGCAAAAAATCTGTCCTTATGTCAATGATTCTGCAGTTTGCCGAAGATGCAATATCTTCCGCAATTCTGCTGTAATGCTCCTGCCACCTCGACAGCATACTGATATCGCCGAGCCATTTCAGAATTTTATCTCCGTCGGCATTTTTGGAAATAGTCGTTAAAAACTTATCGGCGTCAATCGGTATCAATGAAGAAACCGCAACACTCATTCCCTTTTCTTTCGCAATACCGATTGCTTTTTTATAGGTTTCCGCAAATTCTTTTTCGGGGATTTTCGGAAAAACATCCTTGTCCTTATCATAAAATTCCGCAACGGATTGCCAGTCAAAATTGCAATCGTTTCCGCCGTATTCGAAGAGGGCGACGGTTTCTTCTCCGTCTCCTTCGTATTTTTCGAGTATAGGCAAGGCGGCTTTAACAGTTGCCCCCATATGCGATTTATTTATTAATTTGTAACCTTTTTCGGCAAGTTTATCCGAGAGCGAACTGTGATACAGGCGGTATCTGTTATTCTCAAAGATCACACCCTGCATAAGTGAGTCACCGAATACAATAAAATTTTTCATTGAATTCATCCTTTCGTGTCCCTGTGTCTTCAATCGGATTATACCTCACTTCAACGGCATTGTCACCCTACTCTTAAGCCGACCGGCTCTAATCTTAAAATACGTATAATAGAATAAAAAACAGCTCTCTACTGACAGTAGAGGCTTGAATAATCCGATGATTTATGGTAAAATAGATAATAAAGAAAGGGGGATGATAGATACGGACGACATTAAAACTGTGACCGCAGCAAACATACGGCGTTTAAGGACCGAAGCCGGACTCACCCAGCTCGAATTGGCTGAAAAACTCAATTATTCCGATAAGGCAATAAGCAAATGGGAACGCGCCGAAGCTCTCCCCGACGTAGCGGTGCTCAAAGAAATGGCAGACCTTTTCGGCGTTTCACTCGACGAGCTTATCGGAAACACGGAAAAGCAGCCGCAGCCCCCTCAGAAGGACGAAGCAAGGATGCATAACCGCAAGGTTATAACGATGATTTCCGTCTTTTCGGTATGGTTTTTTGCCACCGTTCTGTTCGTTCTTGCCTGTATTTTCAATAAGGGGCCCGGAGGTTTCTGGCTCGCTTTTGTTTACGCAGTTCCCGTTTCCGCAATCGTCCTTACTGTTTTCATCAGTATTTGGTTTAACTGCCGCAATCTCTTTCCCGTCATTTCGATTCTTATATGGAGCACTCTCGCGGCAGTTTTCCTTCAGCTTCTCGTTTTAAAAATTAACGTCTGGCAGATTTTCCTGCTCGGAATCCCATGTCAGATAATAATCATTCTCTGTTCAAAGTTTTCTTTCAAACAAAAAAAGAGACGATGATCCATATTTCAAAAAAAGCTCATATGATTTCGGTATCCGTTTTCCCGTTTTTTGAGTCTCAATATATAACCACAAAAAGAAAGGATAACTTATATGAAAAAAATTATCGCTTTGTTACTGATTTGTTCGCTGTTGCTCCCCTGCGTTTCATGCGCGATTAAATCATCCGCGTCCGAACTCTCGGCGGGATATGAGCGAAAAACCACCGAATCCGGAGAAATCACCGAAGAATTCAAAAAGGCAATGGCTGATTTTTCTCTTAAAATGCTTAAAGGTCTTTTAACAAAAGACGAAAAAAACGATCTTGTTTCCCCTCTTTCCGCCATTATCTGCCTTGCAATGATTGCAAACGGTGCCGACGGAAATACAAAAGCTCAAACGGAAGCCGCTCTCGGAATAGATGTTGATTCGCTCAACAAGGCCCTGTATACTTATACATCCTCCCTTTACTCCTCCGGCGAATGCAGGATAAATATTGCCGACTCTATATGGTTCCGCGATGACGGAACGCTTAATGTCAACGAGGATTTTCTTCAGACCAACGCCGACTGGTTCGATGCGCAGGTTTTCGCTTCCCCATTCGATAATTCAACAGTAAACGACATCAATCATTGGTGCGATAAGCATACCGACGGTATGATAAAAAAGATGATTGACAAAATCGACGATGATACACTTATGTATCTCATAAACGCTCTCTCTTTTGACGCGAAATGGGAGAAACAGTATGAATCCGATCAGGTGGTTGAACGAAAATTCAATAACTATGACGGAACTTCAAAAAAAATCGAAATGCTCACCTCCTCTGAATCATGTTATATCTCCTCGGACGGTGTTATAGGATTTGCCAAGAACTACAAAGGTAATGCATACAGTTTTGTTGCTCTTCTTCCCGACGAAGGAGCCGATATTTATGATTACATAGATTCGCTCGACGGCTCTCTCTGGCTTGATTTGTGGAACGGCAAACAATCCTGCGCCGTTGATGTAACCATGCCGGAATTCACATACGACACGGAAATGAATATGAACGATTTACTTAAAAATATGGGAATGACAGATATGTTCGACAGCGCTCTCGCCGATTTTTCCAAGATCGGAAAATCCGCGCTCGGCAACATTTTCTGTTCCGAAGTCTGTCAAAAAACCTTCATTCAGGTCGACCGCAACGGAACAAAAGCCGCCGCGATCACGTGGGGAGCAATGAAACCCGAGTCTGATGAGCCAATTAGTAAAAACATTGTAATTCTCGACCGTCCGTTCGTATACGCCATCGTAGACAACGCAACCGGACTCCCCGTCTTTATCGGAGCGGTAACAAATCTGTAAAACAGTAAAAACATTACAAAATTAAGCATATCGGAGGACAAAACATTGCTGACACTTAAAAAAAGCAAAGAAGAACTCGCCGCGCAGGCATTTAAGGAGTGCACTTCTGCCGAAACCGCAGTCCATCCCGGAGGAGGACCCGGCCGTCCATATTGGAACGCACGTTCATCACATTTTATGTATGTTCCCTCATTCCAGTTCCCATGGATTCCCGACGACGGCAAATACCGTTATACCTGCGAAGACGAGAACGGAAAACTCTATAAATTCGAAACCCTCGACCCCTCTGCATCGCTCGAACCCATCTGGCGCGACATACCCGACGGTATCGTCAAAATGCGCGTCACCGACCTGAACGAAGACGGAAGCGACAAATACCTGGTCGGCGCACGCACGTTTTTTAAAGCATCGCCATTTCCGGCAGACCTTCCGCCTGCAGCCCGCTCTTACCGGGAAGCGGCAATGAAGGGCTTCGAATATATGCTTAACGAACCCTTTATGAAATACTGGAAAGAGCACGGAGCACCCGATCCGACGTATAATCTCAACGTTTATCCGAGCAAAATGATTTCGGCAATTATAAAAGCAATGAGAACGCTGGCTGATTTTGCGCCCGAAAAAGAAAACGATGCAAGAGAAATCGCGCTTGCAGCCGCAGACTATCTGCTCTCGATTTTCTATCCCGAAGGAAGCGCTCTTGCGGGCCTTCCGCCGACATATTACATTGATTTCCGTGAAAATCCCGAAAAATACAATAATATGACAGCAGACGACCGCAAAGACACGCTGATGACAATTTATCCCGCAGATGTGGCAACTGCATTCCTCAGCCTATACGATTGGATAGGAGAAAAACGTTTCTACGATGCCGCTTATCGTATCGCCTGCTATTACCGTGATCATGTGCTTCCGAACGGTTCATGGCCGCTTATCATTTCCGTGGAAACCGGTGAAGCGCGAAGCGCGAACTGTGTTCTGCCAACACGTGAAATCGTGCCCCTTATGATGAATTTCTACAACAGAACCGGAGACGAAATATGGAAACAGATTGCGGATAACGGACTTGCATACGATGAAGAAACAGTCGTCAAACCTTTCAACTTCGAAGGACAGTTCGAAGACAGCGTATTAAGCGCAAATTATTCCAATCTTTCCCATATTCCGGCGGACGCACTTGCCGATTATTATTTCACCCATTATGCGGACGATCCGAAACGCATGGCAACGGCAATAGATATGGTCAGATTTGCCGAAGACCAATTCGTTCTCTGGAAGAAAGCGCCGTCTTGGCACATAAATAGTTTCGACACAAGCAAATGGTTCCTTCCCGCGGCGCTTGAACAGTATAACTGGTATGTTCCCATCGATGCTTCAAATTCACTGCTTTCCCGCACGTTCCTTTCGCTGTATCGTGCAACCGGCGACGAGCTGGCGCTCGCAAAATCCATGGCGCTCGCAGATCAGATTACAAGAATGCAGCTCGACAACGGAATGATTCCCACACATTGGATGGATCAGAGTTGTATCGATTGTCCCGATTATTTCTGGATAAACTGCCATATCTCATCCGTAATCACATTGGCAAATCTCAGTTTGTTCATCGGGGAAGACGATTAAATAAAACAGTATAATATATGGGCGACGCAACCGCGTCGCCCATATCGTTTTTATTTTTGTTCAAGAAAAAAGCTGTTGTATCGGTTCGGCAAAGCAAAGCAGCAGTATAGCAAGAATACCCGCCGCAAGCCCCACGATTTGTTTTGGTGAAAGACGTTCTTTCCAGATAATCAGCCCCGAAGCCGTAGTCAATATCATCGTTCCGCCGTTAAGAACGGGAAAGACCACGATTGCCGGCATAACGCCCGACAAATACATATTAAAATGATTGCAAAAGGCAATGCCGCAGCCGCAGACCAAAGTAATAATCAGAAACGACAGAATTTTTCCCCTTTCGAAAAGAGTTACTCCGATTGTCTCTTTTTTTCTGTAAATCAGAAGCAGAACAAGAGACAGCAATGCCGATACAGTAAACGCAGCAAGCTGATACATCCCGATTTCGTCTTTATATTCGGATGTCTGATGCAGTTTCTGAAAAACTCCGAGCGATCCGTTAAACAAAAAGGCAAGAACCGAATAAACGAACCATTTGATATTTGCCTTTCCGCCGTCCTTATCTTTTTCAACGGCAAGAATAAAGCTCAGCAGCATAAGAGCTATACCGATATACTGAACGAAGCCTATTGTTTCGTTAAAAAACACCGTTCCCGACAAGGCAGGAATTACCATCGCGCAGCAGATAATAACCTTTGTATATGACAGAGGGCCGCATTCAAGAGCCTTCATGTTGAATATTGCGCAAAGCGCTGTTGCCACGCCGTAAATCAAACCGATTCCCACGGTAAAAAAAGACGGAACACAAAGCATACCGGCAATCGCATATGCAATAAACATTACTGCCAGCGTAACGACCGATGACAAAATATTGAAAACATGAAGATCGGAATTTGATTTAACGCGGTTTTTACAGAAAGAATTACGCAGTATTCCACAGGCAAGAAGATCAAAAAAAACGGAAACTGCCAGAATAAAATAATTATTCATATCTATGACCTTATTATGTGTTTTGCTTAAATCGTGTAATTATACACCATTAAAATCCAAAAGTCAATCGGTCTTTTTCGTATGTAACTTCGATTTCGGTTCAACATAGTTTGTTGCGGTATCTTATGATTATTTCTTTCAAAAAATCCTATCTCGGGGAAAGATACCGCATCGTTTTTCCTCAAACGCTTTCAATAAAGGAAACCTCACGGAATACACGGTTACCCATCTTGAAAAAAAAGAAGAAATATGATATAATTCTGTCGTTACACAGCAATAAAGGAGTTATCAATGACAGATAAAAAATACGCACTTACGGCAGAGACTGAATGCACATCCGCAAAAACCACGGCACATCACGGAGGAGCTGCGGGAAGACCTTTCTGGAATGCACAGGCATCTCAATTCATGTATGTTCCGGCGTTTCAGTTTCAGCCTTTGCCGGGATTTAATAATTTCCGTTACAAAGCGAAAGACGAAAACGGCAGCGTTCACGCGTTTGATGCAGATAATGCGCACGCTCTTCTCACTCCGATATGGAAAGATATTCCGGCAGGAGTCGTCAGTCTTTCGGTATACGCGCTCAACGACGCCAAAGAAGAAGCCTATCAGGTAGGATCACGCACATTCTGCAAACTTGCGCCGTTTTCAGATGATCTTGCGCCGGCAGCATACTCATATAAAGAAGCCTTACACAAAGCATATGATTACATTATGTCACAGCGACTTGTAACGCATTGGTTGGAAGGAACTCCGGACCCGGAATACGGTCTTAATTCATATCCGAGCAAGATGATAAGCGCAATTATAACATCTATGATACGCTATGCCCGTTTCTGCCCCGAAGAGGCCGACAAAGCGCTGAAAATTGCCGTAAATTCAGCCGATTATCTGATTGATATCACGCCTCAGAACGGTCCCTGCAAAGGTATTCCGCCCACATATAAATTCGATTTCCGTTCCGACAAAAGAACAGACACTCTGCCTTTTTCCTCCGAATATATAAACGAACGACAGAACTGGGTCATGTTCATATATCCTCCCGAAGTCGGAAGCGCTTATCTTGAGCTCGAAGAAGCGACAGGCGAAAAGAGATTCCTCGACGCCGCAATCGCCATCGGAGAATATCTGCTGTCCCACGTCGAAAAAAACGGCACGTGGTTTCTTATACGGGATATACGCACCGACGAAGTCCTTGCCCCCGACTACTGCGAGCCTCTCGAAAAAGCAGTGCCGTTCCTTATGGAACTTTATAAACGAACGAAAGAAAAAACATGGAAAGAACTTGCCGACCGCGCCATCGCATACGTTGAAAACACAACTCTTGAGAATTACTCATGGGGAGCGCAGTTTGAGGACAGCGTTTGTTCCGTCAACTACTCAAATATCACCCACTATGCCGCCACGGCGCTCATCAGATATTACTGCGAATATTTCGCTGACGACGAAAACAAAATGGCAGTCGCCGACGATCTCATGCGCTTTGTCGAAGATCAGTTTGTGGTATGGAAAAAGCCGTCACCGTTCAACAGACTTAATCTTGACACTTCGATATGGCCCACTCCCTGCGTGCTTGAGCAATACAGCTGGTATCTGCCGATAGACGCAAGCCTTGCCGACGTTTCAAAAACATTCCTTGCAATGTATAAGGCAGGAAGAGGCGAACTCCACCGCGAAAAAGCAAAAGCTCTTGTCGATACTCTCACAAGAATTCAGAACGAAAAAGGATTGATACCCACAACATGGACGACCGAGCAGGAAATGGACGAATCAAATATATGGATAAACTGCATGATTTCCTCCATGAGAACTCTTTCCGAATTTTCCGAGTTTTTTGAAGAATAATCTTTTAACATGAAAATGCATAGCCGCGATTAACGGCTATGCATTTTTTTATTCCGAACAAACGATATTATCAAAAAAGAAATTGCCAAAAACGCAACTATTCCGTTTAGCACTGCGATAATAAAATAACCGAGAAAAACAAATTTCGTTGTTCCCATCATCAAATACGGCTGAGTGATTGCTTTATTAAGAGTTGCGGCAAACGAAATTCCCGTATATAACGAAACAAGAATAAGCAGAATATATATAATCCATCGTATAATTTTATTCTTTATGAACATAATTCAAGCTCCGTTCTCACTCCGTTACGATAATAAAAAACCTCTTTTGCATTCGAAAAATCCTTATCGGTTTCAACACAATCATATTCATCAAAAGACTTCAACAGCCGCCCCGGTGTATATATGACAGTCTGCGTTTTGAGTCTGTATTCGTCGCCCACGACCTCATTCCACAAGTCAAGAGACCAATGGCTGCAGTTTTTAACAAATGTCCAGTTATCGTTATTCCGTATATAATCTTCGATTTTCGCGAGCTGCGACTCATCGATACCGACGCTCAGGGATTTTCTGCCGACATATCTGCCGAACTGCTTAATAAAATTCGGTTCAAGATTAAAATATACTCCTCTGTGTTCCGAAAGCGCCCAGGCGGACAACGTAACTGTCTCCCCGTCTTCAATTTCGTAATCCATCAGTTTTATCGTCCGCCCCGTTTTGTTGTCTATGGATACCCATGCATGCCCAAGGCACATAATAAAAGGTTCCGATTCCCCTTTTCCGTCAAACGTAGTAATAGAAAAAATTATTTCCTCATTTTCATCGCATACGGTTTTCGTTTTATATGTATATCGGTTAAAATCGGCAAACAGGCATATTACAGATATCAAAAGCAGGCATACAATAATTATACCGATTATTTTTTTCATTTTTTCTCCTGTCGGATTATATTTTTGATAAACCTCGCCGCAGCGGATAATATCATTTTTAAAGGATTATTTCACATATTTTATCTGCGAGACGTTTTGACAATTCATATTTTCGTGTCGGATGGATAGTATTTGATTCACACACATCACGTGAAATAATACAAAAAATCTTTTTTCCATCGTCTGCCGCATCAGCCTGCGCTCTTTGAATAGCCGTCCAGCAAGGCCATGCCCGATCGTCGCAATCGGCGATCTGAATTATAAAAAACGGCAGACAAGGGTCAAGAAAATCAGAACGCCAGACACTTATCATTGCAAGCAATTCGTCTTTATATATTTTCGCTTCGCCGTCAGTTACATCGCTTTCTCCCTGATACCATACGATTCCGTTAACAGAATAAGGTGCAATCTGCGGAATCATTGCGGAATACAGATCTCCGTCATGATTCCATTGTCCGTAGAAGGAATCAAAATGATCATAAAACTTATCGTTGCCCGGAACGGCGAACCGCGGAAGTCCGGCAACCTCTTTCGGCAGCCAGCTTTCGATTACCGACGCACCCTGATAACAGGTTATAATGCCGATCGGAATGTTTTTCTTTTTTCTGAGTTCTTCGCCGGTCATCATACCGATTGCAGTAAAATATCCGGCATTTTCTTTTGTAACGCTCACCCAACCGTCTTTTGAGTGGAAAGTATCCGAGTCTTCCACACGGTCGGTAGAGAAAACACGGAGCAGAAAATCATCAAAATAATCTTCTTTCGGAAATGCAGATTCGTGAAGTTTGAACTGCATATTCGACTGTCCCGCCATAACATAGACTTCGCCGACATAAATATCCGTAATTATCTCGCTGCCTTCAGCATCGGTCAATGTCATTTCAAAAGGACCACCGTAAGACATCGGTGGCAAAAACACGCGGAATTTTCCGTTTTCGGCAGCTGAATATACAGTGTTTCCGGCAAAAGAAACTGTAATTGCGCCGACACCTTCTC
>JAZQQT010000054.1:0-6318 GCA_045629205.1 Eubacteriales bacterium | reverse complement strand
AACCGTCGGCGTCAGAGCTTCCGAAAACCCGTTCAAATAATAATAAAACAGTAATCAAGCGACCGTTTTTCGGTCGCTTTTCTTTTGACAAAAGTTCAAAAAAGGTATATAATGTTTTTATCATATCTATCCGGAGGACACTATGAAAAAAACACCGGCAATAATGATGATTCTCGTTCTGATTTTCTCGCTCGTTACCGCCTGCGCGAACAAACCGGCCGGACCGATTGAGGAAGAGCATGTTTACGGTAAAATCATTTATGTTTCACCCGACGGAAACGACGAAAACAGCGGAGAAAAAGGATCGCCCGTTGCCTCTCTTTCCGGCGCGGTAAAAGCTTTGCGAGTTTACAGGGCCGAAAACGGACTCCCCAAAGGCGGGATCAAAATCGAATTTGCCTTGGGAACATATAATGTCACCGAAGGAATCACATTAACCGCGGAAGACAGCGGAACGGAAGAAAGCCCGATTGTTTTCGCAGGAGCCGATGGCGCGAATGTCCTTTTTAACGGCGGTGTGATTCTTGACCCGTCTGATTTCAAGCCTGCCGACGATGCTTTCAATTCACTCCTGCAAACCGAAGAAGCAAAAGAAAATGTTTTAATGATCGATCTCACAAAAACAGGATGTTATGACCTCGAAAATAAGGACATTTATCCAGAGCAGGGATTTACCGAAGAATTTTTCGATGACTATCACGCTTACAGGCAAGAGTTGTTTGTAAACGGAAAAAGGCAGACTGTTGCTCGCTGGCCGAACTCGGGATATATTCATCCGGAGGTAGACACAAAAAACACTGTTTCCGACACAAACGGAAAAAAATACGGCAAAATATTCATTGCCGAAGAACAGTCGGCTGTCTGGAGAAACACAGACAATATCAGATTTTACGGTTATCCGTATTTCGATTACAAAGCTGTTTTTCTAAACAAAATAAGTGTTTCGGACGATGAAGCGGCTCTTCTTTATCCGATGACAGACGGAAGCGAGAACTTAAGATCAACATGTCTTTATTATGTCAGCAATATTCCTCAGGAACTTGATGCTCCCGGCGAATACTACTGGGATACAAAAACAAATATCCTTTATTATTGGCCGGATACCGACTTATCCGCATCCGAAATATATATCTCGCAGTTTACAGAAACGCCGTTTACTTTCAGCGATTGCTCTTATATAACATTTGACAATCTCTCCGCCCAGTATTTACGCAACGGTTTTATCAACGGAAGCGGTGATCACGTCACTGTAAGTAATTGCTGTATATCAGACATTGCGGGACTTGCAGCAATCAATCTCAGCGGCGATTATATCACGGTAAAAGGATGTCTTCTCCATGACCTTGCCACAAAAGGGATCAGGGTCACTTCCGGAGACATTCCGACACAGACTATGGGCAATACCGTTATTACCGACAATATCATTTATGAATGGCAGCAGGTTTACACTCTTTATAATGCGGCGATCGACATAAACGGTATGGGATTTCTTGTTTCTCACAACGAGCTTTACGACAGCCCCCACGTCGCCGTTGAAGTTGCCGCAGGTCAGTGTATCATCGAATACAATTCAATTTATAACTGCTGTAAGGAATGTTCCGACTGCGCGGCAATTCATACCATGGGACATTCTTTCTTATGGGGCGAAAATATTTACAGATACAATGCTTTGCACGACATCAAAGACATCATCCGTGAAGACGGTTGGGGCAATGCGATTTACTTCGACTGTTGGGGAAGATTCTGCGAAGCATACGGAAACCTTTTCTACAATATCGGAGGGACCGCTCTGTGCGGAGCCTGCGGTTATATGAGTTATCACGATAATATATTCCTGAATGTGGGTGAGCCGATGAACATATCATATTGGGGTCCCGAAGAACATCCGGACTTTTACGACGAATATCGATTGACAAACGGTTTACGAACAGTTGATTATCTCGGAGCACTGTGGAGATACGCATCACCGAGAACGGCATTGTTTGCTGAAGTCGCAAA
Organism: Eubacteriales bacterium; assembly: GCA_045629205.1. Taxonomy (GTDB): domain Bacteria; phylum Bacillota; class Clostridia; order Oscillospirales; family UBA644; genus JAZQLP01. Next base: position 4,320 of record JAZQQT010000054.1, on the reverse strand, counting down.
TCAACAGGACAATCAGACATCTTACGACCTTCCTTTGTCTCCGTCTCATTTTTACGTCAGAAACAACGTCAGATATATTGATCTTTCCTCTTCATTTAAACCTTACGATGAGGCAAAAGAGGATCCGTATATGTTCCATATGATAAGAGGTGTTCAATGGGTATTTGATCTTTGCGCGATCACCGATAACGTCTGCTATTGGGAAGACCCCGGATTCACCGATTACGCAAACGGAGATTACACCTTAAGAGAAGACTCCCGTGTATTCCGCGATCTTATCGGATTTGAAGAACCCGATTTATCAACCGTCGGCGTCAGAGCTTCCGAAAATCCGTTCAAACAATAAACGAATATACAAGAATAAAAAAGACAGGTGAATAATATGCAAAAAGTATTTGATTTTCTCAAACAGGCAGAAACCTATTATCTCGCAACACTTGACGGTGACAAGCCTCGCGTCCGTCCGTTCGGCACAGTAAATATCTTTGAGGGCAAACTATACATTCAAACAGGGAAAAAGAAACCGGTCTCCAAACAAATCGCAGAAAATCCAAATGTGGAAATCTGTGCGTTTAAAAACGGAGAATGGCTGAGATTGTCGGGCATACTCGTTGAAGATGACAGATACGAAGCCCGCAAATCCATGCTGGACGCATATCCGAATCTTCGTTCCATGTATGATGAAAACGACGGAAATACGCAGGTCTTCTATTTCAAAGACGCAACTGCCGTAATAGCTTCATTTACTGCTCCGCCGGAAGAAATCAAATTCTGAATATATCCGCATATCTTCTCCCGATATCAATCGTGTGCTTTTTCCGAGCGCACGATTTTTTTGATATCTTTATTTTTTTATTCAAAAGATACTTGTATTTATTCTTTAATTATATTATAATCGCAATATAGATAATGAATTGTTATAAAGATATCTTAAAAGGTGTGGAATGATTACTTCCCAAAATGATGTTTCCGTCTATTTTCGCAGAATAAAAGACAGGATTTCATCAAAGGAATTTGTAAAAGAATGCGCGATTGTTTTTGCCCGTGAATACGGACTTACGTCCTGCGGACGGCTTTATTACCGTCCGTGTAAAAAACCGCAGTATATCGGTAAAAACGGCATAAATATCTCTGTGACTCACAGCGGAGACTATATCGCCGCCGCATTTGCTTTCGCGCCTGTGGGAATCGATCTCGAACACAAAACAGGAAGAGATACCCTCCGAATCGCAAAACGTTTTTTTCACCCCGACGAATATGCGTATGTGCCCTCAATGGACTCTGCTTATTTTTTCGCCGTCTGGACGGCAAAGGAAAGCTATGTTAAATTAACAGGACGCGGAATCGACGACGGTTTCAGGAATTTTTCTGTTATCACCGACGGAAAATTCGGACTCGTAGACGGAAACTCGTTCTCTTTTCCGTATTTTGACGAGGATTATTCGCTCTGCGTTTGCATAAAAAATCCCGGGAATATTATATTTACCGAGCTGTAAACAATTATCTGACGTAAATTTTACTTTTGAATTATCAGTTCCATTTTAATACAGGAGTTTACCATGAAACATCTCTATAATGAATTAAAAGCCGAATATAAAGAACACCGCGGCACATGGCCGCGCGCTTCGTATTTCAGAGCAATCGGATATATGAAAGACCCGAACGCACCCATGCCGAGAAGACGCGCTTACGGAGCATATTACGCAATATCCGAACCGGGTGCTTTTATTTATAAAAACGACTATATCGCGGGGTCTATGCTTCCTCTCGCTATTAATATATCGGATGAAGAAAGAAAAAAAGCGGATGACATATGCGAAAAAATCGGCAACAGATGGTTCGGAACAAACAGCGACCATTTTGCACCGGATTATTTCAAGTTTGTCAGAATCGGTATTCCGGGTATGATGGCTGAAATAGATGCTTCAATTGCAAAATTCGAAAACGAACCCGAAAAGAAATCTTTCTGCGAAGATATGAAAATTGCTTTTTCGGGATTTGTAAAATCAGTTGAACAGTATGCCGCCAAAGCCGCAGAACTCAAAGATTGCGACGGTTACGATAACGAACGTCTTGCATTTATCGAAAAGAACTGCCGCGAGCTTCTCGTTTCCGCTCCGACAAGTTTCGCTTCCGCTCTTCAGCTTGTATGGTTTGCTCATCTTGCCTTCGTTTACGAAGACAGATACGCCATGGCTCTCGGAAGAATCGACCAATATCTTTATCCCCTGTTCAAAAATGATATCGATGCGGGAATAATCAACGAAAATGATGCAGTCGCTCTTCTCGCCAACGTTTTTATGAAAATATGCGAGAAACGCGGAGTATGGGATTTTGACGACGTAGTCAACATCTGTATAGGCGGTCAGAGTCCCGACGGAACCTGCGACATAAACCGTCTCAGTTACTGCGTTCTTGCCGCAGTCGGTCTCTGTAATCTCCCCGGACCGAATCTTTCGGCAAGAATACCCCACAACTGCCCCGACGATTTTCTCGATAATTGCCTTAAAGTTATCGGAACAGGTCTTGGATATCCGGCGCTTATGAACGATGACGTAAACATAGCCGGTCTTTCACGTTTCAATTACGCAAAAGAAGACGTATATAATTATTGTATGGTCGGATGTATAGAAAATCTGCTCACGGGATGTCAGCCTCCGTGGTCCGATAACCGATTTGATCCGCCGCACTCACTCGAATATATGTTCAATCACGGAAAGGCAAAGTTCCACTGGCTCAACGGTCCGGATACCGGCGATATTTCCGAAATAACATCGATGGATGATTTCATGGAAAAATTCGAGTATCAGATTGCCGATGCCGTCAAAGGATACGTCGCAACCGTTAACGGATATAACGATCTCCCCGATCCCGAAAATTACACTCAACCGTTCCTTTCATGTTTCTGTGATTGCTGTATTGAACGCGGTATGGACATAAATATGGGCGGAGCAAAATATCCGTCCGTTCACGGTGCAGCGGTTATGGGTATAGGAACAGTTGCAGACTCTCTCGCAGCTATCGAAAAGACCGTATTCGTAGATAAATCACTCACGTTACAGGAATTAAAAGAGGCTCTTGATTGCAATTTCGAAGGAAAAGAAAACGTCCGCAAACTTCTTCTCGATGCTCCGAAATACGGCAATAATGATGATTTCGTAGATAAATATGCAGTATGGTATGTTGATTTCTGCGCAAAAGAATTCGACAAATATCACACACACGACGGCGGAGCGTTCTATATTCTGATGGCGGCAAACACAAATAACATTACCGCAGGCGAATATACCGCAGCAACTCCGGACGGAAGAAAAGAAAAAGAGCCGCTTTCCGATGCCGCTTCACCGTCTCACGGAAAAGACACTCGCGGAGCGACCTGCACAGTAAACAGTATCACAAAGCCTGATTATAAAGTCGTTTCCGGCGGTTCGGTCGTAAACCAAAAGTTCTCACCGTCAATGTTTACAGATGAAAAACGTCCGAAACTTCTTTCCCTGGTAAAGACCTACTTCAAAAAAGGCGGTCAGGAAATGCAGATTAACGCAACCAGTCGCGATGTTCTCAAAGATGCTATGGAGCACCCCGAAAAATACCCCGAAATGGTCGTTCGCGTATCCGGATTCTCCGCAATTTATATCACACTCGACAAAGCGACACAACTCGATATCCTAAACAGAACCCAACAGGAATGACCATGAATATTTCCGCTATTCAGCACTTCTCCGTCGGAGACGGTGATGGGATAAGAACCACTGTCTTTTTTAAAGGCTGCAATCTTATTTGTCCATGGTGCCACAACCCCGAAACTCAATCGGCGCTTCCCGAAACGCTTACTTATAAAGTCACCGGCAAATCGGTTCATTACGGCTTTGAAATGACTGAAGAAGCTGTTATTGCCGAAATCCTTGAGGACGCCGATTTTTACGGTGACGATGGCGGTGTCACATTCAGCGGAGGTGAATCAATGCTCTATGCCGACAAACTTGCGTCGCTCTGTGTAAAGCTGAAAGAAAAAGGGATAAACACAGCCATTGACACTGCCGGATGTGTTCCGAAGATAAATTTCGAAATGCTCAGGGGACTTACCGATACATGGTTGTTTGATTACAAGACTCACAGCCCCGACGAATATAAAAAAATAATCGGCGGAAACCACGATACCGTATACGAAAATCTTTGTTATCTGCTGCAAAACGGTGAAAATGTCAGGATACGTATTCCCCTCATTCCCGGATTCAACGCCGATATTGAACACGCCGAAAAAATGTCGGAAAAACTCCTTGCCGCAGGTGCGGAAAAGGTTGATATTCTACCCTTCCA
>JAZQQT010000053.1:0-7820 GCA_045629205.1 Eubacteriales bacterium | reverse complement strand
CGGGGATGTTTTCAAAAAGGGCGACGCCGGTTTCATCCGTCCGGGCGGTAACATCGATCACGGTCCCCGCCTGGGACGTTCCGGTAAGTCTGAATTCAAAGCCGGAAAGAACTCCGTCTTCGGAAGATTTATATATTTTTATATTGCCCTTTTTCAGATCATTGGTGAAATTCAGTATGACGGTCTCACCGTCGGCAAGAACCGCGTTCTGTGAATTATTCCTGCAGATATATATTTCAGACTGATTTTCATCAAGAATTTCCGCGACGGTATAATTGCCGGGCTTGAGATCTTCAAAAAGAATCACGCCTGCTTCATTGGTCGTGCCTGTCATACTGACTTTTGCACCGGTGAACGTCGTGCCGGACAGTTCAAAAACAAAACCCTCAACATTTCCGTCCTCGCTGGTCTTAACGACTCTGAGTCCCGAAGTGTTGAGAGTATTGACGAAGGTGACAACGGCGGTATTGTCCGCCACTACGGCAACCTGCTGCTCCTCCGGCGTGCAGGTGTATCTGAGCTTCTGCGCATCGGTAAGATTTTCGGTTACGGTATAGGTTCCGGGCATAAGATCTTCAATCAGGATCTCGCCGTTCTCATCGGTGATTCCGGTCCTCTCGATATCGTTTCCGGTCAGCGTAAACCTGAATCCGGTCACATTGCCGTCTTCCGCTGTTTTTATGATCCTGACGCTGCCCATCTTATGATTGACGACTGCTTCACCGTTGTTGGCGATCACCGTTTCACCGGCTGTTACAGTAGCCTCATATACGTTTTCATCGAGAATATAGCCGTCCTGTGTCTGAAGTTCACGGAAATAATAAATCGTTCCGGGAACAAGGGTGTAGGGAGCGGCCGCGCCGCCGTAGACGGCATAACCGTTTGCATCTGTGGATATTTCGGTTATCTTCGTTTCACAATCGGGATCCGAATACACACCGAAAATAACGCCTTCGAGCGGTTCATTGTCGTTGTCGGTCTTGTAAATGCCGACGGCTCCCATACGGGTATTAACGACGCTGCCGCCGTTGTTGGCGTAGGAAATAACACCGGGAGCGACTGTTACGTCGAATACGGTATTATTGATAACATAACCGGCAGGGGCCGTTTTTTCCTTCATATACCATACTGAATCGGGAAGAAGAAGGAAAGGATCACCGGCATTGCCTCTTCCGCCGTAATACGCGATGCCCGAGCTGTCCGTGCTTACTTCCGCAATTACAGTCTGACATTCCGCGTCACGGTAGAGACCGAATACCGCGCCGGAAACGGGGTTACCGATATCATCGGTCTTGGAGATCGCGATACCGCCTTTTCTGACATTCACTATCGGTTCACCTCCGTTAATGTAAGAAGTGATGTCTTTTTTGATCGTGACCGAATATACTTCGGTATCAGCCGCCAGACCTGCCGGCGCTGATTTTTCTTTTACATAATACGTTTTGTTTTCGATCAGCGTATAGGGAGACGACTGTGTTCCGCTGCCGCCGAAGAAAGCCCTGCCGCTGCTGTTCGTTGCAGCGTTTTCAATGGATTCCGTGCATTCGCTGTCGGCAAAGAGTTCAAAGACAGCGCCCTCGACCGGGTTGCCCGCGTCATCGGTCTTGAAGACCGCCGCGCCGCCTTTTGCCAATGCGTTGTAGAACGAAACTTCAGCTGTCTCGTTTGCCGTGACTGTTACGGTTTTCGCGTTCTGTACGACGTAGCCGGAAACAGGCTTTTCTGTGATCGTGTAGGTACCAACGGGAACATCGCCGAAATCAGCGATACCGTTTTCGTCAGACTGAGATTCGATACGGATCTGTCTGCCGATATCCGCTTCACCTTCCAGTATGAATTCAAAGCCTTCCACGTTATTGTCCTCACTGGTTTTGATGACTCTGGCCCTGCCGGTCACAGCATTGTTTACGACCGTGTATACAACGGACTCGCCGGAGGAAACGTTCACATATCGCGGAGTGGAGTCCAGCTGATAGCCGTCCGGTACCGAAAGCTCGACGACCATACACTTATAATACGGATTGAGCGTGTACGGATCCGCGTCTGTTCCGCTGCCGCCGAAATAAATATGTCCGTCGGAATCGGTTCTGAGAATGGTAAATGCCATCCGTATATATGCATCCCTGTAATCCTCAAAGGACGTGAATCCGTAATTGATGACGGCGGTAATGTCGTCCACAGCTTCGAGTCCTCCGTTACGGAGCGTGCTCAGAATGTCACGTCTTGACTGTGCGAAAGCCTCATAGGAGTCAAGACCTGTGAGTGAGCGAAGGTATTCAAGTATCACGGAAGCGTCTGCGCCGGTTGTGTCATACCCCGCGACGCGGAGATAAACGTCGATCCTTTGTGCCCAGTAATCGATGTCCTGGCTGATGGCGTCATCTGCGAGCACGGCAACATAGCCTGCCAAAAAAGCATTCCAGTCTGCATATCCCGCAAGACCGGCGGCTTCGTCAAGATCCGCATCCGTAAGAGATTTGGTAAATAACGAAAGATCGTCATAACCGGTCTGAGGTTCGACGATATCGCACATGTCCGAGTAGTTCAAAGACTTCAGGTCCGCTTCCGACATACCTGTCATGTCGGAGAGCAGGATATATGCGGCTTTCTGCTTGGCGCTGGTAAGGAAGGACTCCCGGAAGGATGTTCCGTCCATATTGCGCTGCACGTTTTCCAGATTGGAATCCGATGCGCATACGAGAGCGAATTCAGCATCCTGAACGGCGTCGCCGTTATCGTCCTTTTTCTCAACGGTAATGCCGCCGTAGGGATAGTTGACTACAGCCGTGCCGTCGTTTGCCCAGGTGATCGTGTTTCGGCGGTAATCGACCGGGATTTCATCAGACGATACGAAGTATCCGGTTCTGGAACTCTTTTCGACGAAATAGTAACCCTTGGTCGTATAATCGAGCGTGTAGGGATCGGATGCGGTACCGTGTCCGCCGTAGACGGCTTCACCGTTCGCGTCCGTTGTTACCGTACCGATAAGAGTCGAAGAACAGCCGTTCTTATATTCACGCAGCTCAAACACGACCCCCTGCATCGGATTGCCCTTTTCATCGACTTTCCGGATGCCGACCGCGCCTTTGAAAAGAACGTTGTGAATTTCACATAACGCCGTATTGTTTGCAGTGACGGTCACGGTCTTTATGCCCTGTGCCGTATAAACGGAAGCCTGATCGGGAGTCAGTATTTCTTCAACGGTGTAGGTTCCGGGCGGGATACTGTACTTGATCACAGAACTGTAATCATAAGTATATGTTTTTGTAGTGCATCCTTCTTTCACCTCATAGGTGCCTGGTGCGCCGGTGGTTACGCTCTGATCGATCGTTTCTCCGGAAGAGGAGGTACCTGAGATACGGAATGTAAACCCTTCCGTGTTGCCGTCTTCGCTGTATTTGCGGATCTCAAGAGCGCCGGCGGTCGAAGTATTCACGATTTTTACCGTAACTGTTTTTTTGTCGGCGACCGTAACAGTGTACACGGTCTGATCAAGGATATACGGGGCTACGGTTTCAAGTTCCTTGATGTAGTAGGTCGTTCCGTGAGACAGTGTATACGGATCGGCTGCCGTGCCGGTGCCGCCGTAATACAGATAACCGCCGGAATCCGTAAGACCCTGATATACAAGCGATGAACAGTTCCGGTCGGAATAGATGCCGAACTTGATACCGCTCAGATGATTGCCGAACGAGTCCGTTTTTTCGATCCGGATACCGCCTTTGCCGGGAATGTTCACAACGGCATTCCCGCTGTTTGCATACGTTGTTGTCCCGGGGACTACCGACACGGAATAGATGCCGGTGTCTGCCGTATACCCGATAGGAGCGGATATTTCCTTGATGAAGTAAACCGTGCCTTCGCGTAATTCATACGGCGCAAAGGGATTGTCCTCGGATTCGTTGATGCCGAATACGGCATTGCCGTTCGTATCCGAAACTGCTTCCGCGATCAGGGAATCGGCAAGGCACGTTTCATCGGTATACAAACCGAAACGGGCACCTTCCAGCGGACGGCTGCCATCGGATTTTTTAATGCCGACTGCACCGAACCCCCTGTTGATGACCGGATTGCCGCTGTTGGCGTAAGTCACCGTGTTTTTGGCAACTGTAACTGTGTAAACCGTATTGTCGAGCATGTAGCCATGCGGTGCGGATACTTCACGGATATAGTACGTCGTTCCGTGTTTCAGTGTGTATTTGCCGGCGGAATCCTGTCCGTACACGGCTGCACCGCTCGCATTGGTCGTAACCGTTGCGAGAGCGGAGCCGCCGCCGATATTGGCGTTCGCCGCACTCGAGTATATGCCGAAGACAGCGCCTGCCAGGCGTGTCCCGGATGAATTTGCCTTGATGATACCTACGGCACCCTTGGCAAACGGATTGCTTACCGTGACTGCCGCCGTCTGACCTGCCTTTACGGTAACGGTAAATACGCCCGTATTGAGTTCATGGAGCGTATCCCCGGAGGGCAGGGATTTTTCTTTTACATAATATGTCCCCGGATTGAGCCAGCCGGATGTGATCGTGCCGTCTGAACCCGTGGTGACGGATGTGACCTGAGCAGTACAGGCTGAATTCGAATAGACACCGAAAACATAACCTGCACCGAGCGCATTGCCGTCCGCGTCTTTCTTTATGATCCGGACTTTTCCCTGTCTCGTATCCACCGGATGACTGCCTGCGGAATTGACCGCGTAGGTTACAGTTCCGGCTTTGACTGTTGCGCTGTAAACATTGGAGTCAAGCGTATAGCCTGCGGGAGCGGATATTTCTTTGAAATAATATGTCGAACCGGCGGTAAGAGAATACGTTGTCATACCGGTTCCGCCGTAGGTTGCCGTACCGTTGGTATCCGTTGTGACGGTCGCGATCCGGGAGGTGCCGCTTGAGGCATTCGCGGAGGAGGAATATACTCCGAACTGCGCTCCGGAAAGTTTGGTTCCGGCATCATCGGTTTTCAGTATGGCGACCGCGCCGAGCTTAATCTTGTTTTCAAAGCTGACGCTCGCCGTCGCACCGGAAGTGACGGTAACGGTCTTGGACGCAGGAGTCTGATATTTTCCGGTCTGAGCGGTCGTAAGTTTTTCAGTTACCGTATACGTGCCCGGCTGGAGTCCGGTCCAGGTGATCTTGCCGTTTCCGTCCGTTGTGCCGTTCGCCGTATACATACCGTCGGATTTGGTAAGTGTAAACACGAAACCGGCTTTTACGCCGTCATCGGATGTCTTTGTGAGAGCGCAGGATCCGTATGAGACCGATATGCTTAACGGAACGGACACGGGATCGGATATAGCGCCCCATACCAGATTCTGACCGGCACCTGTAAGACACAGAGCACCGGAAGTCTTTGTCAGTTTTTTGGTAAGCGTGATCGTTGCGGAGCCCGCCTTGCTGCCCGCCGTGATCTTCAGATTGTTTGCCGAAGTAATGGTCGCCGTGGCGACTGCGGTATTGGAACTTGCGGCTGTGAAATTATTCAGCAGCGAATTGGCGTCCGTGATATTCACAGCCTGGCCGGCATTGAGCGTTGCGGACGTTTTGTTGAGCGACGGACTGCTCCGGTGGTTTGCAACGGCAGCACGAAGACCTTTGTAGTAGTTGTACGCCTTTGTGAAGTCGATGGTGATGTCACCGGACGTTAACAAAGATTCCTTGTTAAACGCGTTCGGCAGAGTGCAGGTGTCGCCGGTATATGCGGTCCGCTTGCCGGTTTCCCACTCCCATACCATCATCTGTACGGCGAACTGCTTTTCGTAGTTCGAGGCACCGGATGAGTTGTAGTCTCCCGTATAATTTGGATAGCCGTAGATCAGTGTGCGTTTGATACCCTCCTGACCGGTCAAAGAGATTTTTTTCCATGCGGTAGTCTGATCTATCGCTATTGTTGATGCATTCAGCAGTTGTGACGCATCGCTGTGCTGATCGATCTCCATGCAGTAGACTGCGCTGCCGTCATTCAGATTGAAAAGCGGAGCCTGAAGACCGCCGGAAGCTCTTGAACCGCAGCTTCTCGTAGTTCCGCGGGCATCCACGAACGTAAAGTAGTCAATGAAGTTGTACTTTACATATTTTTTTGTGAAAGAACTGGAGTCACCTGCTTTCAATGCGTTTGCGACCAATCCGGAAAAGGGTACCGCTGTGATAAGGACAGCCAGCACGCACAGAATCGCAGTAAACTTTCCGAGTTTCGAAAAATGATGCATGATTGCACTCCTTCCTAAAAAGAATAAGGCACCGGTTTTCCGATGCCTTGCTGATGGTGTATTGAGATGTTTGTTATCGTACATAGTTGTACGGGTAATTGTACGGGGCGTTTTTGAGTTCACCCTTGAAGGGAATGAAGGACAGCGCGTAACCGGTCATATAGCTGAAAGATCCGTCTCCGTTATCACGGAATATCGGATACATGCCCCATAACGCGTTGCCGGTTTCGGTGATCGAACCGTAGTAGGTATTGTAAATGGAACCCAGCATATCGTTTTTGAGGATCTCCTTCGGTGTCAGAACAGATCCTTCATAGATATCGTAATACAAATAGTAGCGCGACCAGAATTCAGGATCGTCGATGAACCCGCCGAAGTTTTCGCAGGTGTAGCCGGTGGCGAATTCCTTATCGACCGGTATGCCGAGCCATTTGATGTACTCACAGCCGATGTATTTGAGTTCCTCGACATCAGCCTGCGTGAGATTCATCACAGGCGGTGCTTTGCGATCGGATGTAATGCCGTCATTCGTAAGAATTTCCAGCCTGACGGAGGTGCGAAGAATGATTCTCGCATCCGCGGCCGTAACACTTCCGTCGAAATCGACGTCGGCGGCTTTGAGCTGAGGCGCTGAAAGGCCGTCTTCCAGTTTTACAGAGAGACGTAACGCAAGTCGGGCGTCAGAAGCGGTGATCTTCCAGTCATTGTCAATGTCGCCGAGTTCGCAGTAGCTTATTTCGTACTCGTACTTATAATCGCCGGTCGTCCGGAAATCCTTGGTCGAATCCGAGATGAACTGTTTTTCCCAGTCCGGTCCAAGAGTAATATAATTCTTTGCGAAGGCATTTCCTGCCAAGGTGCAAATCAGTATGACAGAGAGTATTAAAGCAAAAGCCTTTTTCATGGCTTCTCAGCTCCTTTCACACCGATTATACTGCAATCAGTATGAAAATGTTACACAATTTATTTTATTATCTTGGTAATGACGCCCCAGAGCAGCTTTTCCTCCGCGTTTTTGCGGTAGATCCGCACGCTTACCACCGAACCGACGGACGGATATTTGTCCTTCGGGAATTCGCACTTGCATTCCGCGCCGTTCCCGAGCGCAACGAATATCCCGAATTCATCGATCATTGTGACCTTGCCGTTGTACAGTCCGTCAACGTTATATATTGACATCGCCGCCTCTCTCGGATCGGGAATGGCGTCTTTGACCGAAGCGGTCACCTTCACATTTGAGTCGGATTCCGGTACGATATCCTGAATGCGAACCTGGATGATCTCGCCCGCCGAGAACAGTTCGTTCGCGTCAGACAGTCTGGAATAAGCGAGCTCACTGAGAGGAATGAAACTCTCACAGCCGAAGATGTCCACAAAAATGCCGAATCTTCTCACGGTTATCACTCTGGCCTCGACGATCATGCCCTTGTTGACAACGGGTTTGCCGTCCGGACTGAGATCGAAGAAATAATATTTCTGCTTTCTCCGGGCGGCATCCAGATGGTTGCCGATCGCAAGACGGTTTTCGATGTCGATATCCGTAACGGTGTAATCGACTTCAGAATCGAGTCTGCCGGATATGATATGCGAAAACGCCGCGTTTTCGGGAATGATA
>JAZQQT010000052.1:0-19317 GCA_045629205.1 Eubacteriales bacterium | reverse complement strand
GTCTTTCGATGGAAGAATACGCATGCCGGCGCATCGGGTTCGATGACGAACTTCCGTGGGACGTAACCGATATGGGAGTAACAAAAAAATTCCTTGAATCCGAATGTATAAAAGCATACGAAGGACAAACTACACCTCCTTGCAGCCAAAAGTGTTCGGGATGCGGCGTAACATCGATTTGCAGCGGTGATCTTTGTCCCAAAAAGGAGGCAGTCAAATGAACAGTCAGCCTGTAAGCGCGGCATTGACCGTCAGACTTACCTTCTCGAAAAAAGGATATGCAAAATACATATCGCATCTCGATCTGCAGCGTGCCATGATGAGGCTTCTCAGAAGGGCCGAGATCCCTCTTTGGATGACGCAGGGATTCAATCCTCACCCGTATCTCAATTTCTGTTCGCCCCTCTCTGTCGGCATAGAAGGCGAAAACGAGCTTCTCGACATAAAACTTTCCGACGCGCTTCCGGATTTTCAGGCTATGCGTGACAATATAGCAAATAATCTTCCGGTCGGATTTCAGCTCAAATCGATCTCGATTCCGTCAAGAGATTTCGGCGACGTCGAATATGCGTGCTATAAAATAGTCACATCCGTCAGTGCAGATATAATCAACGATTTTATATCGCAGCCGGAAATAAACGTTATCAAAAAAACAAAAAAATCGGAGATCAATCTTGATCTCAAATCGGTTGCAACGATCGATTCCGTCGAAAGCAGAGCAGTTACGTCAGACGTTTTCGTAACTCTGCCGTGCGGAAGAGAACTGAATGTCAATCCGATGCTTTGGACAAAAGCGCTTGAAGAATTCGCAGGAATGCCGGACAGCACCGAATCGGTTATCCGCTTAAAATTCCTCGATGCCGCAAAAAAAGTATTCTAAGATTTCATATAAAGAAGGTCAGAAAAATGCAAAAAGTAAGAAAAGCCGTTATTCTCGCAGCAGGACTCGGAACGAGAATGCTTCCCGCAACAAAATCAGTCCCGAAAGAGCTGTTCCCTATCGTCGACAAACCCGCTCTGCAATATCTCGTTGAAGAACTCGCCGACTCAGGCATCGAAAGCATCATGATCGTTATTTCAAGAGGAAAAACTCTTATTGAAGATCATTTTGACAGATCACCCGAGCTCGAAAGACATCTTGAAGCAGGTCACAAAGACGCATACCTCGAAATGGTCAGGAAAATTTCTTCCAAAGCCGAAATCGTCTACACCCGTCAGCAGGAAATGAAAGGTACCGGACATGCTCTGCTCAGCGCAAGAAGTTTTACGGGTAACGAGCCTTTTGCGGTTCTTTACGGTGACGACGTTATCATCAACGAACAGAATCCCGTAACCGGACAGCTTATCAAGGCATGGGACGAATACGGACTCGGTATCGCCGGTGTTCAGGAAGTAAGCGAAGAAGCTATTCAGAAATATTCTTCAATGAAAGTCGAGCCGATAAAAGATAATTGGTATAAACTTACGGATATGATAGAAAAGCCGAAAAAAGAAGAGATTTTCTCGCTTTATTCCATCCTCGGCAGAATGATTCTTCCCGCAAAGATTTATGATATTCTCGATAACACAAAACCTGCTCCGAACGGAGAGCTGTATCTCACAGACGCAATGAAAGCTCTTGCTAATACGGATTCGATGGTCGCCGTGGATTTTGAAGGCAAGAGATACGATATGGGCAATAAACTCGGCGTTATGGAAGCGCAGGTCGAAATGGCCCTCAAACATCCGGAAATCGGAGAAGGATTCCGGGCATATCTCAAAGAATTTGCAAAAACACTGTAACGAAAGGCAACAAATAATGAGCGAAGAATGCACACATGACTGCTCATCCTGTTCGGCAAACTGTTCTTCAAGAGAACAGGCGCAGGATTTGCGGGCAAAACTGAACGACCTGAGCAGTGTTAAAAAGGTTTACGCCGTAGTAAGCGGCAAAGGCGGCGTCGGAAAATCAACCGTTACGTCGTTACTTGCGGCAAACTCGCAGAAAAAAGGACTTAAAACCGCAATTCTCGACGCAGATATCACAGGTCCGTCAATTCCGAAAATGTTCGGTATAACTTCAAAAGCAACAGGTGACGGACAGCATATTTTTCCTGCCGTATCACAAAACGGAACAGAATTAATCTCAATCAATATGATGCTTGAAAACGAAACCGATCCTGTTGTATGGAGAGGTCCCGTAATCGCCGGTGCGGTAAAACAGTTCTGGACGGACGTCATATGGGATGATATCGATGTTATGTATATAGATATGCCGCCGGGAACCGGCGATGTTCCGCTGACCGTTTTTCAATCTATTCCGGTTGACGGGATCATAGTGGTTACATCCCCGCAGGAACTCGTTTCGATGATAGTCGAAAAAGCCGTAAAAATGGCTGAAATGATGAAAATACCGGTCGTCGGAATTGTAGAAAACATGTCGGGATTCAAATGTCCCGAATGCGGACATACGCACGACGTTTTCGGAAAATCAAAAATCGCGGAAACCGCGAAAGCTCTCGGGATCGCAAGGGTATCCAGACTCCCCATTGACCCGAAGCTCGTAGAGCTTGCAGACGAAGGCAGAATCGAAGATTATGCCGCCGTATGTCTTACGGAAATGGATTTTTGATGTAAAAATCAGTTTTTTCATTATTTTTTTCAAGAAAAATCAAAAAAATCGTTTTTTTAATGCTTGAATCCCATTATTGCGCGTGATATAATACATTTTAAATAAACTATTTTGAATGAGGTATGATATGGCACTTAAAAATGAGTATTTGGCAAGTGTATATGCCGAAACAGAAAAACGCAATCCCAACGAAAAAGAATTTTTACAGACTGTTTACGAAGTATTTGAATCGCTCGAACCAGTTATCGAAAAGCGCCCCGACCTCGTGAAAGCAGGCGTCATTTCCCGCATGGTAGAGCCCGAAAGAGTAATAAGCTTCCGTGTTTCCTGGGTTGACGATGCCGGCAACGTTCAGGTCAACCGCGGCTACAGAGTTCAGTTCAACTCTGCAATAGGACCTTACAAAGGCGGTCTGCGTTTCCATCCTTCCGTAAACCTTTCGATTATGAAATTCCTCGGATTTGAACAAACATTCAAAAACAGCCTTACCGGTCTCCCCATGGGCGGCGGCAAAGGCGGATCCGATTTCGACCCCAGAGGAAAGTCAGACATGGAGATCATGCGTTTCTGCCAGAGCTTTATGACCGAACTTTCAAAGCATATCGGAGCCGACACAGACGTTCCTGCCGGTGACATCGGCGTAGGCGCAAGAGAAATCGGTTATCTCTTCGGTCAGTATAAACGTCTCCGCAATGAATTTACCGGAGTTCTTACCGGAAAAGGCCGTCCTTACGGCGGTTCGCTTATCCGTCCCGAAGCAACCGGTTTCGGCGCAATTTACTATGCATGCGAAGTTCTTAAATATTACGGCGACGACATCAAAGGAAAAACAATCGCGGTTTCCGGTTTCGGCAACGTTGCATGGGGAACATGTAAAAAAGCCGCAGAACTCGGAGCAAAAGTTGTTACCATTTCCGGTCCGGACGGATATATTTACGATAAAGACGGCGTTTCCACCGAAGAAAAAATCAATTATCTTCTCGAAATGCGTGCTTCAGGCAGAGATAAGGCAAAAGATTACGCAGACAAATTCGGCGTTCCTTTCTTCCCGAATCAGAAACCCTGGGGTGAAAAAGTTGACATCTGCATGCCCTGCGCCACACAGAATGAAGTCAACGCAGACGAAGCGAAGAAAATGGTCGCAAACGGACTTAAATATTATATCGAAGTCGCAAATATGCCCACAACGGCCGATGCTGTTACTATCATTAAAGAAAGCGGCTGCGTAATAGCTCCTTCCAAAGCAGTCAACGCAGGCGGTGTTGCTGTTTCCGGTCTCGAAATGAGCCAGAACTCCATGAGATATTCATGGACAGCCGAAGAAGTTGACCAGAAACTTCATCAGATTATGTATAATATCTTTACCGCATGTGCCGAAACAGCAAAAGAATACGGCATGGAAGGCGACCTGATCGCAGGCGCAAATATCGCCGGATTCCTTAAAGTCGCAGAAGCAATGAAGGCCCAGGGAATAGCATACTGATACAGCTTAACAATCAATCAAAAAGGAATGTATCGAAAAGGTACATTCCTTTTAATCAAATAAAGGAAAACTACGATGGATAATCAAAATTATACATACGCCGACGAAAGCGGTCTCTTTAACGGCGCGAAAATGTCTCGCAACAACGGTCTTTCTGCGACCGTAAAGCTTTCCGATTGGTGTAAATACGATCTTCTGAAATTACTCAACATTATTCCGGTTATAGGGAACATACTTTATATTATCATAGCATGTATAATTGCCTTCGGAGATAAAACCGCGCCTTCGGTTAAAACCAGGATGCAGATGAGCCTTATCTGGGCAGTTGCGGCAGTATGTTTTTATATCGTTTTAATTGTTATCGCTCTTCTTCTCGGTTTTTCTTTTGCAGGTATTTTTTCAGGCATTATTAATAATTTGTATTGAGGATATTATGAGACTGACATTTATTGGCACCAGCCACGGACTTCCCGAAGCAAACCGCAAATGCTCCTGCACTCTTATCACGGTAGGAGAAAACAATTATTTTATCGATATGGGCGCTCAGGCGATGGAAGATTTAAAGACCATGGGTATTGAGCCCGACTCGGTAAAAGGTATTTTCTTCACACACAAACACGGAGACCATACCGACGGCATAGTGAATTTCTACGACCTTGCCACATGGTATTACCGCAACTGTAACCCCGTTATCCAGTTCTCTTCCCCCGAATTCATAAACGCGCTCAACGTTTGGAGAGAAGCGTGCGGCGAATCTCCGAGAGAAGGCATAACGATGGAAACGGTAAAAGACGGCGTGACATATGATGACGGCGTTCTTAAAGTAACCGCAGTCCCGACAAAGCATACGTCTGACTCGCATGCGTTTCTTGTTGAAGCAGAAGGTAAAAAAGTGCTGTTTACAGGCGACCTTGCTCATCCGAACGAAGATTTCCCCGCAATTGCTTACGAAAAAGAGATAGATTGTATCATAGTCGAAGGAGCGCACTTCAGCATCCTCGATTATCTGCCTCATCTTGAAAAATGCAATTACAAACGTATCTTCCTTAACCACTACCCTGCATTCGGCAATATGGAAAACATAAAGAAAGTCAGAGATGCCGTCGCACCCGTTCCGTTCAAACTCGCAACAGACGGACTGATGGTCGAAATCTGAGGCCGCAATGTTGTTTTTCATCGATAAAATTCCTCCGCAGAACTCCGAATTCAGATTTACGGACGAAGAACAACGACATCTATACTCTCTTCGCCCGAATATCGGAGATACCGTGACATTAAGTGACGGAAAGGAATTTTTTGCACAATCGGAAATAGCAGGAGCCGACAAAAAAGGATTTATTCTCAGAGTCGGAGAAGCCGTTCCGATCCCTCAGAACAAAAACAAAACAACGCTGCTGCTTCCTCTTTTAAAAAGCGATAAAAACGAGACGGTCATTCAAAAAGCGACCGAGCTCGGAATCGACGAAATAGTTTTGTTTGTATCGGAAAACTGTGTCGTCGGTGCCGATAAATCGGAGAAAAAATCGCAAAGATACGAAAAAATCGCTTTGGCGGCATCAATGCAATGCAAAAGACTATTTCTTCCGTCGATAAAAGGAGTTGTCGGTTTTGACGAGGCTCTTGATATCCTGGCCAAAGAAAACGGTTTTATCTGCTATGAAAAAGCCGAAAAACTGCTTTCGAAGCATCTCGGTGAAACAACCCTGCAGAATATGGCATTTATGACCGGGCCGGAAGGCGGTTTCTCAAGCGCAGAAGCACAAAAAGCAATAGGACATAACGTTCCGCTGATTTCTCTCGGGGACAGGATTCTCCGAGCGGAAACGGCGCCGATATGCGTTCTTGCGGTTTTCCGCGCTTTCAAATCCGAAATGTAAAGGAACGACATGAACACTACATTCAAGAAAGCACTTACGATTTTTATTATTTTTGCGGTAACGGTATGCTTTGCGGTCGGAATGTCCGCCTCCGTAAATACAACGAACGAGCTTGCAAAAATCAAGATATATATAACCGAAAACAAAATACAGCCGCAGACGGCAGAAGAAACCGTAATATTCGCAAAAACAGGATTAATATACGGAGATATCGCGGAATTCATTCCGTCGGTCGACAAAACAGACCCCGAATCACTTGCAGATATGATTCTTGTTCTTGCTGCGCTTGAAAAAACGCCTGAGGAATATGCGGAAAATGATTTTTGCGCCGTTCTTGCCGGTTTGCAGCAGGAAAACGGTTCTTTCGGCGGATTCAAAGAAACATGCAAGGCAATGATTGCGCTTAAAGCAACCGGCACGGTATTTGATTCTACTAAAGGCGCCGAATTCATTATGGATTTCGCAAATGAAAACGGTTCGATATGCGAGACCGATGATGTTTTCTACGAAACATATCTTGCCGTAACGGTTCTCTCTCCTTACCGCTCAACAAGTTCGGCGGTTACCGAAACGATGAAAAAAGCCGCAGAATTCGTAAAGACAGAATTCACATCCGAAAACTCGGCTTTTTCTCCGACAGAAATCGCCAATGCGATTATGATCATAACCGATCTCGGCGGAGATCCGGACGAGGACACCTACGGCAGACTTCTTGAAAAACTGCTCAATTATCAGAATCTTGACGGTTCGGGAACATTCTATGTTGACGACTACGGGAAGACGGACAGAACCGCAACCGTAAGAGCAATGCGGGCTCTTGATGCCGTAAGTTACGGCGCCTCTGATCTGAAAACGCTTTCCGAAATGGGCAAATTCTCTACGGGAATCGATTTGGAAGGGCTCAAACCGTTTCTTACCGTTCTTGCGATTATGGCAGGTTTATCGGTGATTATGTGGATAATCGTATTCGCAGTCAAAAAACCGAAAACGCAAACGCTTGAGGAATACAAAGCAAGCGTAGAGAATAAACAAACAACATCGGAAGATGAAGAATAAATATTTTTGTTTTTAATCCGGTATTACAATCACGATTTGTCGTTCAAACGAGTGTCAAATCGTGATTTTTTTCAAATGTATTGATTTTATAAAAAAATGTGGTATAATATATCACCAATTTCAAAAAAGGACTGTAAAATGGACGAAAAAGCATACGAAACCGAACGATTGAACAGAATAATCGGAATGATTGACCGTATACTCTGTCTTGACGAACAAAAAAGAAAAGAACTCAAAGAAGAGATTATCGAAGAAAGAGAAAGGATATGGGACGATCTCTCCCGCGGCGGATACAATCCCGAAACCGACCTGCAGGATACGACTGTAGATTCACAGGCAGACTATCTCAGAAGCGCAAGAGTAGACTTTCTCGAACAAAGAAAAAGCCGCCTTGTTATGCTGCGCGACAATCCCTACTTTGCGAGAATAGATTTTAAAGAAAACGGCGAAGACGAAGCCGAACAGTTTTATATAGGAATGAGTTCGCTTTCCGACCCGAAAACAGCAGAGCTTTATGTCTGCGACTGGAGAGCCGACATTTCGTCGCTTTTTTACGAGCACGGTCTCGGCCCCGTAATTTACAAATCTCCCGTTGACGATATTCCCGGAGAAATCACTCTGAGGCGACAGTTCAGGATATCGGATTCAAAATTAAAATATATGTTTGATTCCGACATTGCCATCGAAGACAATGTTCTTCAGGACGAGCTCGGTAAAAACAGCGATGCGAAGCTGAAAAATATAGTTTCCACGATTCAGGCGGAGCAGAACAGAATCATAAGAGATTTATCCTGTGATATACTGTTGGTTCAGGGTGTTGCGGGCAGCGGAAAAACATCTATCGCGCTTCACCGTCTGGCATATCTGATGTATAAATTCCGTAAAACACTGACATCGCAGTCGATAGTCATATTCTCCCCGAACGACGTTTTTAACGGATATATAGCAGATGTTCTGCCTTCTCTCGGGGAAGAAAAGGTAATACAGCGCTCTTTTTACGAGATGTTCTCCTCCTTCCATCCGGAATATGCTTTTGAGAATCCATCCGATTATTACGAAAGACTTCTTTCCGATGGCATACGTCCGGGTGAAGAAATCAAATCCTCTGATAAACTTATCCCTATTCTTCGCGCCGCGTTTGAAAAAAACAACACGAACGTAAAAATAACCGAAGGTATAACTCTCAGAAGAACGGAGATTATTTCGGCAGAAGAACTCGACAGGCTGTTTAACGAAAATTACAGGAATTATCCTCCCGCGACAAGAATACAAAAGATTAAAAGTGTAATTGCCGATGATCTCGAAGACAACAAAAAGACAACTATGCTGTCCGAATTCGTCCGTAAACTAAAAAGCGATCATGCTCTTGATTTTACCGAAGAGGAAGAAAGCATTCTTAAGGAAAACGAATGGAATAATATTCTCAATGAGATTTCACACAAGGTCGATTCGGCGCTTTCTCCGGATATAGCGGCTATTTACAGAGAGGCACTCGAATCGGTAGATCCCGAGCTTGCGAAACTAACCGGAACAAAAACCGATCATGAAGGCAAACTGCTCTTTGATTATCCCGATATTTTCCCGCTGACATATCTTGCCGTTCTTGCCGGAACAGTGCGTCCGATGAGAAAGATCGCACACGCAGTCATAGACGAAGCGCAGGATTATCCGCCCATACTGTTCCGAATAATAAACAGTCTTATGCCTACGGCTAAGCTGACGATTCTCGGAGATATAAGCCAGCGAACCACTCCGGTCAATCTGACAATAGAAAATATTTCCGACTATTTCAACAGAACGACGACCTATTATAAGCTCACAAAATCTTACCGTTCCACATCGGAAATCAACGACTATCTGAAATCGGTAATGGACTGTTCCGACGAAAACGTGAACAGCCTTGACCGTCACGGAGAAGCGGTTGAAACCATTCCGTATAATATCAACAAAATCGAAGAAGCTCTTAATGCTCTTCACGAAAAAGGTTTTAAGAGTAACGCCATTATCTGCAAAGACAGAGCAACCTGCAAAAAGCTGCGCAGCAAAATGAAGGCGGAAAACAAACCTAAAATAATACGCGGCGAAGATATGATAAAACCCGGAACGGACGTTATCATTCCGGCATATCTTACAAAAGGTCTCGAATTTGACGGAGTTATCGTCGCAGACAACGGCGTCCTGCGTCAAAAAGCACCGGGGACTTTCTACGTCGCATGCTCAAGAGCATTGCATAAGCTATACGTAACCGAATAGTCGCCGGAAGTTTTCACCCACAGGAGAGATGAAATGATACTCACGGAAACGGCTTCCACACCGAAAATAACCTCTGCGGAAAAAACGGAATATATTGTCAAAAACGCAAAGGAATCCCCCTTTGTCATTTACGGAATGTCAGATGGTTATTACAGAATCGGTGATGAACAGGTCCGCAATCTTAACGCCGAAATATCATATCTGACCGAATATACAGCCGGCGGAAGAATCAGATTCAGAACCGACTCCGACCGACTGCTGGTCAGAATAAAAAATCAGTGGAGTTACAATATAGAAACAGCCGCGGGACGTTTTGACGTTTACGTTACGGATGAAAACGGAAAGACGTTTTTTTCGAATATCATGAGCGTAACGCAGGTTGACAGGGACGAACACAAAAACTACGCCGAAGCCGGAGCATTTATCGCAAGAAACGGACACGGAATGCTTGACGTTACCGTTAATTTTCCGATTTGTCTCGGCATAGAGGATCTCTTTATCGGTCTGAGAGAAGGATGCCGCCTTGAGGCACCGACTCCTTACAGATATCGGACACCGATAGTCTTTTACGGTTCTTCCATAGTTCACGGAATAGGCGCTTCCCGCCCCGGAATGGCATATCCGTCAATAATCGGCAGACGGTTTGACAGTGATTACATCAATCTCGGATTTGCGGGCAACGCAAAAGCGGAACCGGAAATGATGGAATACATATCGAAGCTTAACATGTCGGTTTTCGTTTACGATTACGATCATAATTCACCGAATATCGAACATCTGAAAGCAACTCACCGCAGGGGTTATGAAATATTCAGAAAAAATCAGCCGTATACGCCCGTTATTATGGCATCCAAAGTCGATTTTTATCCAAATGACACTGCGTCGGCAGCCCGAAGACAAGTCATAAAGGAAAGCTACGAGAAAGGACTTGACGACGGAGATACAAATCTGTATTTTATAGACGGAGAAACCGTTTTCGGAGAAGAATACGCCGACGCGTCGCACGACGGATGTCATCCGAACGACTACGGATTTATTCTTATGGCAAACGCCTTCGGCAGGATTATCAAAAATCTTTTACAGGCATAAAAAACATACGGAAATATCCGAAAGTTTAAGCAGAAGAAGTCTTTTCTTCTGCTTTTTTGATTGACATTATTATTCTTGTGTGATATTATGATATATGTATTATTATTTATATATATAATGATTAACTGACGCCGAAATATAAACATAAAGCCGAAGGAGAATAAAAATGATTGTAAAAAAAGAAAACGGAAGCGCTTTTTCCGTATACGGAAACGACACATACGTATTTTTTGATATTTTAAAAATGCCGGAATATCTTTTCGGACTTGACTACGGTCTTTGCAGAATCCCGAACGAAGTCGGAGAAGCAACGAGCGGCGGAGTTAAATATGAAGGAACCTTCCCCGTAGGCGGAAGGATCAGATTAAAAACGGATTCACCCGAAGTAATTCTGAGAGCCTGCATGGAAGAATGGGAATGGAAAGACTGCTGGGAAGGCAGATGCGATATTTATTGCTATAACAACGGAGAATACACATACAGCGGAGCCGGGTGCTTTTTAAAAACAGAAACAGAAGGCAGCGACAATATCGGCGAACTGCGATTCCATCCCTGGTGGGAAGGAATGCGTGAAATCGAAATAAATCTGCTTCCGTATCATCCGATAAAAGAACTTTACGTGGGATTTAAAGAGGGAAGCGCCGTTGAAAAAGGCACTCCTTATAAGTATAAAGACAGGGTTTTCTTTTACGGTTCTTCTATTGTCCACGGAGTGGGAAGCTCACGTCCCGGACTTGCGTATCCGTCCGTAATCAGTAAGACGCTCGAAACCGATTACGTAAATCTCGGTTTTGCAGGCTGCGCGAGAGCCGAAATTCCGATAATGGAACATATCTCAAAGCAGAAGATGTCTGTTTTTGTTTATGATTACGATCATAACTGCGACAATGAAAACTATCTCAGAGAAACCCATTACCGAGGATACGAAATATTCCGTAAAGCGCAGCCGGATACACCCGTCATTATGGCTTCGAAAGTTGACTGGCACAACGACAGACAGTCTTCCGAGCGCAGAAGACAGATCATTATAGAGTCATACAATAAAGGCATTTTCAACGGCGACAAAAACCTTTATTTCGTAGACGGAAAAGCAATTTACGGCGAATATTTCGCAGACTGCACGGCCGACGGATGTCATCCTAATGACGCCGGATATCTATGTATGGCAAAAGCATTCGGACAAATCATCAGAAATCTTATTAAATAAAAGACGGAGTAAGTGTTATGTCAGGAAACAAATTGACCTTTACATACGAAGATAAAATAAGTGAATATCAATTATCGGAAGCAACCGAAGATCCGTTTGTATTATACGGATACGGAAAAGATTATCGCCGGTTGCCTTTTGAAGTTACCGAGGCTTCAAACCCATATCTTTCCTGGCAGGCAAGAATGCCGGCAGGCGGAAGATTACGTTTCAAAACCGATTCTCAGCAATTTATCCTCAAACTCGAATGCAGTCCCGATGCGGAATTCAGATATTCAGCTGATGTTTACGAATACGACAACGGCAAATATACATACCGCGCGACTCTGGAAATGACAAAAAGCAACGAAGGCGTGACCGTGCTGAAATCATCCGAGTATTACTGTTGGGAAGATGACGTTAAAATGAGAGAATATGTCGTATTTCTCCCTTACGGCGCAGTTGTGGACAAAATGGAAGTCGGAATAATCACAGGCAGCAAAATCGAAAAGCCGTCGCAGTATAAATACGATTTACCGGTTCTGGTATACGGTTCTTCAATAGTTCACGGTGCATGGGCACTTCGCAGTGCCTCTGTTTACTCAAACATCCTTTCGAGAATGTTTGACGCCGATTTTATTAATCTCGGTTTTGCGGGTAATGCCCATGCGGAAATTCCGATGATGGAATACATCGCAGACCAAAAAATCTCCCTTTTTATTTATGATTACGACCATAATGCTCCGACGGTTGACGAACTTAAAGAAACTCATTACAGAGGGTATGAGATCTTCCGTAAAAAACAGCCGGACACTCCGGTGATTATGGCATCAAAAGTGGATTATTACAGAAATCCAAAAGCAGCGGATCTTCGCAGAGCCGTGATTATGGAAAGCTACGCGAAAGGTATTACAAACGGCGACAAAAATCTGTATTTTGTGGACGGGAAAGACATATACGGAGAAAATCCGGAAGAATATTCATATGACGGATGCCATCCGAATGATGCCGGATATCTGAAAATGGCTCAGGCGTTCGCAAAAGTGATAAAGAATATATTATGAAAAAATACAGAAAACCTCCCGCCCTGCTGTGGTATGGCGCCGCTTATACATGGGGACTCTGGTTCAGATTAAAATATAATGTTCATATAGACAAATCCGGGCTAAAAGATCTTAAAAAGCAGAAAGGCGCCCTGATCCTTGCGCAGCATACCTCTAATTTTGACCATATAATAGTCGGGTCAGCGCTTCTGCCCGCAAGACCGATTTTCGTTTTGAGCAAACATTTCCCCGCAAAATCAAAAATGATGAGATGGATCCTCACAAAAATCAATTCCATCTCAAAAAAGATGTTCTGTCCCGACACAAGGGCCGTTATCGATATGCTTCGAACAGTAGAAGCCGGAAATACTCTGGTTCTTTTTCCCGAAGGAAGGCTGACATGGTATTCGGAATCTCTCCGTATTACCGACGGAACGGCATCTCTTATCAAAAAACTCGGAGTAAATGTTTATGCGGTCCATGTTGACGGAGCGGGGAAAAGTTTCCCGAAATGGGCAAAATGCTTCCGTAAAGGCAGGATCAACGTAACCACCGAAAAAATGTTCGACAAAGCGGACATACCGAATATAACGACCGAAGCCATAGATTCGACCATCAGAACAGCTTTTGACCACAGCGAAGAAAACGTTCTGACAGATATTCCGTTTAAGACAAAAGACACGACACTCGGACTTGACGGAATCATATGGAAATGCCCGAAATGCGGTGCGGAAGACAAACTTGTCACAAAAGACAGCACCGTCAGATGTCAGAACTGCGACCTTAACGCCTCAATAGATTTTTACGGACGTATTTCGGGAACACCGGAAGAATCCGGAATCTCAACAGTTGCCGATTGGTATAATTATTGCAAACGAAGTCTGGATATATCAAAGCCGTTTGAAACAGATTGTATCATAGCGACGGAAAACAAAGACGGATACCTCGTTCAGAATGCGGGAAAAGGCGTATTCCGTATTGACAAAGACACCTTCTCGGTTATCGGCAGATATGACGTAGGAGAGGGCGAAAAAGAAGTGAATTTTGTAACTTCACCCGAAAAAGTAAAAGGTATTCCCATCAATGTTGCCGAACATTTTGATATGTATTGCAACGATAAGCTTTATCACCTGACAGCAGTTCCCGATGTAAGAAAAGCCATTATTCCGGTAACATATATGGATTTGCTGATGGAAGAAAAATTATAACGGCAGGATATAATACAGTGAAAATTTCTGATTTGGAAAAGAAAAAGAAAAACGAAGGAAAACGTCTTTTTTCTCTTGAAATATTTCCGCCTAAAGGCGATCTGACCGAAACGGAACTCGCCGCCGTTCTTGACGGATTTAAAGCCGTAAGTCCGGATTATATAAGCGTGACCTGTTCTGCAGGGGGAAGCGGCAATTCGGGTAAAACCGTAATATTATCGCAAATGGTAAAAACCGTATGCCATACCGATGCAATGGCTCATCTGACATGTGTTAATTCCACAAGAAACGATATCGATGAAAAGCTCGCCGAATTAAAGTTCGCGGGAATTGAGAATATACTTGCGCTGCGAGGAGATTTAATAGACGGAAACGTTCCGAGAGACTTCAAATATGCAAGTGATCTTATTCCTATCATCGTAGATAACGGATTCTGCGTTTGCGCGGGATGTTATCCGGAAGGACATGTCGACTGCGACGATCCGGACAAGGATATCGAGGTAATGAAGATCAAAGAAGATATGGGCGTCTGCCACTTTATATCTCAATTGTTTTTTGAAGATAAATGTTTTGCCGAGTTCATTGACAAAATCAAAAAAGCCGGCATTAAAAGTTCGGTTTCGGCAGGTATTATGCCGATTATGAGCAGCAGCCAGATCACGAGAATGGTTTTTACATGCGGAGCGTCGCTTCCTGCGGAAATCGTAAGAATACTCCATAAATACGAAAAAAATCCCGAAGACCTCAGAAAAGCCGGGGTGGAATATGCGGCAAAGCAGGTAAGATTCATTACCGAAAATACCGACTGTCCCGTTCATTTATACGCAATGAATAAACCCGATATAGCGCTTGCCGTTTGTGATGCATCCGGCATAAGATAGGATTATTATGTTTTTTAACTTTAACCGTCCCGTTGTTTTTGACGGCGCAATGGGAACAGAGCTTCAAAAAAGAGGATTGAAAACAGGCGAGATACCGGAATCATACAATCTTCTTGAGCCGGATATAATAACATCCATACATAAAGATTATATATCTGCCGGAGCAGATTTTATCACAACAAACACATTCGGCGCAAACAGTATAAAACTCGGAAAATCATGCCGCGAATATGTTACCGCCGCAATGAATATCGCAAAAAAAGCCGTTGAAGGCTCAGGTTGTAAAATCGCGCTCGACGTCGGTCCGACAGGAAAAATAATGAAACCCTTCGGCGAATTATCATTTGAAGACGCTTATTCTTCTTATGACGAAGAAATCAGATGCGGAGCCGAAAACGGAGCCGACGTGATTCTTATCGAAACGATGTCAGACATTGCCGAATGTAAAGCGGCAGTTCTGGCGGCAAAGGAAAACTCCGATTTACCGGTTATTCTGTCGCTCTCATTCGAAGAAAACGGACGCACATTTATGGGCGTTGACGCCGTTACGGCAACCGTGGCGGCAACATCATGGGGAATAGATGCTTTCGGCGTAAACTGCTCGGTTGGTCCGGAAACTCTTCTGCCGATCATAAAAACGATTGCGGAATATACCGATTTGCCTATTATCGCTCAACCCAATGCGGGATTGCCGGTCATTATAAACGGAGAGACGGAATATTCCGTTGACGAAAAAGCATTCAGAAAAGCGGCCGAAAAGCTTCTTGACGCAGGAGTTGAAATCATCGGCGGATGCTGCGGAACATCTCCCGATTATATAAAAGAACTGTCTTCGCTTGCAAAAAAAAGACAGCTGTCCCCAAAAAGAACCATAAACAAGGTCGCTTTCTGCGGAACAAGGAAAACCGCATTGATAGGCAACGGAGTTTCCGTTATAGGAGAAAGAATCAATCCGACCGGCAAAAAAGCGATGCAGGCGGCATTACGTGAAAAGAATTACGGATTCGTTGCAGAAGAGGCCTGCTCGCAGGAAGAAGCCGGAGCGGTTATGCTTGACTGCAATGCCGGACTGCCGGACATAGACGAAACCGAAGTCCTGCCTGTTCTCGTCGATAAAATACAGTCTGTTTCGGGACTTCCGGTGGTTATTGACAGTTCCGATCCCGTTGCTCTCGAAAAAGCCGTCCGCCACTGTGTCGGCAAGCCTGTCATCAATTCCGTAAACGGTTCGGAAGAAAGTCTTAATTCGGTTTTGCCGATTGCCGCAAAATACGGAACGGGTTTAATCTGCCTTTTACTCGACGAGGAAGGTATTCCGGAATCTCTCGAAAAGAGAATGGCTATTGCCGAAAGAATATATAACAGAGCTGTTCTTTTCGGAATAAAAAAAGAAAATCTTTTGTTTGACTGTCTTACGCTGGCGGTTGCTTCCTGTCCGGCGTCTGCCACGGTAACTCTTGAATGTATCAAACAG
Source organism: Eubacteriales bacterium (assembly GCA_045629205.1). GTDB lineage: Bacteria > Bacillota > Clostridia > Oscillospirales > UBA644 > JAZQLP01. The sequence continues at coordinate 3,156 of JAZQQT010000052.1, read as the reverse complement.
GTCAAAATCAGGTTCGGCGTTAAAACCGTTCTCGGAGTAAGCAATATATCATTCGGATTACCTTCTCGGGCAAAGCTCAATAATTCTTTCCTCATCGCGGCACTCGGTGCCGGACTTGACGCGCCCATACTCAATCCTGTTTCACCGGATTATCAGGAAGCTCTGCGCGCGTTTTCCGTTCTTAACGGATGCGACATCGACGCCAAGGATTATATTTCACATGAGCAGCAGGCAAGCGGCACGCAAACGGCAGATACAAAAAAAACAGGTCTTGACGGAATCGTTTCAGCGGTCATTTCCGGACAGGCAGCGCTCACGGTCAAACTCTCAAACGAAGCGGCATTGACAATCCCGCCTCTTGATATTATCAATAAAGCGTATATTCCCGCCCTTGATTCCGTCGGAAAAGAATTTGAAGCCGGAAGAATGTTTATTCCGCAGCTGATGGCTTCGGCAGAAGCTGTCAGAGCAGGATGCAATCTGCTTAAAGAAACGGCAGACAATCTTTCGGAGACTAAAGGCAAAATCGTTCTTGCCACCGTAAAGGGAGACATGCACGATATAGGCAAAAATATAGTAAAAATTCTGCTGGAAAACTACGGATATGACGTTATAGACCTCGGACGCGACGTTTCTCCCGAAACAATAGTGTCTGCGGTAAAAGAAAACGAAGTCAGTCTTGTCGGACTGAGCGCTTTGATGACTACTACCGTAAAAAACATGAAATCGGCAATCGATGCGCTTAAAGAAAACGGATGCGACTGCAAAACAGTTGTCGGAGGCGCAGTCCTGACACGCGAATACGCAATGCAGATAGGCGCCGACTTTTATGCAAAAGACGCATCCGAAACTGTTAAAATAGCCGAAACACTGTTTGGGAGGAATTAGATTATGATTATAACCGCAATGATAGATTTGATCCGTGCGGAATATAAATATAAGTTGGAGTTGCATGCTCACACCAGCCCGGGCAGCCACTGCAGTGAGGTTCCGGCGAGACAAATGGTTGACATGTATGCGGATTGCGGCTTTTCAGCGCTTACCATAACAAACCATTATTTTCTCAGAAAAGAAAAAAATAACGAAACGATAAAAACGTTTACCGACAGATATCTGCGGGATTATTATGAAGCATATGACGAAGGCGCAAAAAAAGGTATAAGCGTTATACTCGGAGCGGAATTTACACTTTCCGACGCATCGAACGACTACCTGGCATACGGAATTACCGAGGATGATTTATACGGTCTTAAAGACATTAACACGGACAATGCCAAAGCATTCTATAAAGAATTCAGAAACAGCAGAAACATAATCATACAGGCCCACCCGTTCCGTGACGGATGCCATTATGCCGAAGGTTGTTCAGACGGAATCGAAGACTTGAATCTTCATACCGCGTCAAACAACTGTCTTTCACTCTGCGCCGATCTGGCAGCGGAAAAACAGCTCGTTAAAACAATAGGCTCGGATGCTCACTATCATCATCAGATCGGAATATGCGCAACAAGGTCGAAGATTATCCCGAAAAACTCCTTTGAACTTGCGGATCTTATCAGAAGCGGAGATTATGTATTTCAAATCGGCGATGATATTGTTCTCCCGCGTTTATACAGATGGTGATTACATCAGAAAGGCTTTAATAAGGTTGAATAAATGATTATTACAGCAATGATTGACCTGATACGGGCAGAATATAAATATAAAGTCGAACTGCATACTCACACCAGCCCCGCCAGCCATAGCAGTGATATCGGGGCGCGCAGGATGATAGAAATGTATGCCGATCGCGGTTTTTCCGCCGTTACGATAACAAATCACTTCAAACCGGCTGATAAAAATCCGGATGAAACTTTGAGAGATTATACGGATAGATTTCTGAACGATTATTATGAAGCCTGCGATGAAGGAAAAAAACGAGGCGTTAACATCCTTCTCGGCGCAGAATTCACATTTGAGGACTCGGATGACGATTATCTGGCGTTCGGAATAACCGAAGAGGATTTATATAATCTCGAAAATATAAATATGAAAACAGCTATGGGATTCTATAAGGAGTTCAAAAACGACAGAAACCTTATCATACAGGCTCATCCTTTCCGTGACGGAGGATCATTCAAGGAAGGATGCTCCGACGGAATTGAAGCGTATAATATGAATCTCGTAACCAACAACTACCCGGCTCTCGACGCAAAATATGCCGCAGACAAACAGCTTATAAAAACAATCGGCGCGGATACCCACGAAGAAAACGGGGTCGGGCACTGCGCAACCAGAATGAAAACAGTTCCGAAGGATTCGGTTGAACTTGCCACACTGATTAAATGGGGAGCTTACGTCTGCCAGATAGGCGACGATATTCTTCTGCCGAGATTATACAGATGGTAATATTACAGATTTTTATTAAGGAGAAAAAATAATGAAATTAGGCGTTCAGATGTATACCGTAAGAGAGTATGCAAAAACATTGGAAGATTTTGAAGAAACACTCAAAAAGATTGCCGACATCGGATACAAATCCGTTCAGGTTTCGGGAACCTGCGCATACGAAGGCGATTGGCTCGCCGAAAAATTAAAAGAAAACGGACTTACGGCAGACAGCACCCATTACAACTATAACGAAATCCTTCACAATACAGAAGAAGTAATAAAAAAGCACAAACTTTTCAACTGCAAGTATATCGGTATCGGAGCAATGCCCGACGAAGGTTCAAATTACGAAGAGTTTAAGGAATTCGTTCCGAATGCCGCAAAAACGATGAAAGATAACGGCGCTTATCTTATTTATCATAACCATGCTTTCGACTATAAGCGTATAGTTGACGGCAAGCCCATGCTCCACGATATGGCAGAAAGATTTTCACCCGACATTCTCGGTTTGACTCTTGACTGCTACTGGATAACCGCCGGAGGTTATGATGCCGTAGAAGAAATCCACAGATTTGCCGGAAGAATTCCGTGTGTCCATTACAAGGATATGAATGAAGATCGCAAGAGATTTGCGGTTATAGGCGAAGGAATTCTCGATATGGAAAAAATCACAGAAGCTTATATCGAATGCGGCGCACAGTTCGCTTTTGTCGAACAGGACGACTGCTACGGAGAAAACCCGTTTGATTGCCTCAAGAGAAGTTACAAATATTTAAGGTCTCTCGG
>JAZQQT010000051.1:0-6254 GCA_045629205.1 Eubacteriales bacterium | reverse complement strand
TGATTCGGTTCCCGTGGATAGGCAGGCACTGAACAGAATCTTCCTTTCCATCCTGAAAGAAAAATTCGAGTCGCTCTCAAAAAAGGACCGCTATCTGCTCGGACACACTTTCGGCGTATTCGGAATGGAGCAGTTATCCCTTGACGAGATTGCCCTGCACGAGATGCTGACCGTTGACGGCGTGGAGAAGGCAAAGGACAAGGCGTTCGAGAGGCTGAAAGAAAAGGTTCAGAACAGTGATATTGCCGTTTGGAAATGGGCGCTGAGGGTTATTCGGGAGGCGGAATGACGTTATAATGATTTATTTCTCAATCAGATGGGTTAAATCAAAGCGACTAACAACATCTGCATTTAATATGTTCGAGTCCTTTATGCATCAATTAAAAAAACACATAAATGGCTGATTGACTACCGTTCGCTCAGTCATTTATGTGCAATAATTCAGAAAAATGCGTTAATCGTCTTGCTCGTCTGCGGATTCAACATTGGATTCCGTTTCTTCAGAATAATCAGTCTCCGAACTGTCGTTATCTCCTGAAATATTTACGGCGCTATCATCTTCTGCATTTTCCGATTCAAGATCTTCGGAAACATCTTCGGATTCTGATTCTTCGTTATCAGAGTCCTTCGAATCTTCTGTTTCGGAATCGTCGGTATTTTCTTCGGATTCCGATTCTTCGGTACTATCGTCTTCCGCGTTTTCTGTTTCGGAATCGTCGGAAGATTCCGATTCGTTATTGATTTCAGTATTATCGTCAGTCTGATTTACTTCATCATAAGTCTGATTTGTTTCGTTTTCGGTACATGCAGCCAAACAGCAGCAGATTAAAACTGCAGCAACAGCCAAAGATAACAGGCGTATTTTTTTGTTTTTTAACATTTCTTTTTTCTCCTTTTTATTCTCACGGTTTTATCGTAATCCGCTCTCCGATTTTTGTGCGAAAGAAAGACGGTAGCAATTCTTCAGACATAAAGAGGATTACTGCTAAAAGTATATAGCTGAAATATAAAATACACCTAAAAGAAACTTAAACTGTACTTAAAATATGATTTTTCTCTTGATAAAATATGGTATGGGGACGCGGGCGGCCCGACATGGACTCGAGATCTTATAATATGTTCTGTGGAAAATATTTTTTATTCTTATTTAAAGTCCGACAGCTATAATATATAATGTACCAATGTAGAATGTAATTTCGATGTTCTGAAACAATTGGAGGAGGTGTTTAGATGCGAATTTTACTTGCGGAAGACGAAAAGCCGCTTGCACGGGCAATCGTCAAAATACTTGAAAAAAGCCATTATTCGGCAGATGCGGTTTATGACGGTGAGGACGCGCTTGCCTATATAGAATCCCAAATTTATGATGCTGTTATTCTCGATATTATGATGCCGAAAATGGACGGCATTACCGTATTGAAAAGAGTTCGGGAAAGCGGTAACAATATCCCTATTCTGATGCTGACGGCCAAATCCGAAATTGAAGATCGGGTACTCGGACTTGACAGCGGAGCAAACGATTACCTGACAAAGCCCTTCGATTCCAGAGAACTGTTGGCTCGGATACGTGCGATGACAAGAAGCAAAACAGAGGAAGACATGAAGCTGACAATGGGCAATATTGCGCTTGACCGTGCCACCTATGAGCTTTCATCGCAGTATGGCGCTTTCAGGCTCGCCAACAAGGAATACCAACTTATGGAATGTTTTCTTTCAAATCCGCATCGTATCATATCTGCAGAACGGCTGATGGAAAAAATCTGGGGACTTGACAGCGAGTCGGAAATAAATGTTGTATGGGTATATATTTCCTATCTTCGTAAAAAACTGACGGCACTCCATGCTGATATACAGATTAAAGCATCCCGAAATGCCGGTTATTCGTTGGAGAATTCAAATGATACATAAACTGAAAAGAAAATTCACTGTTCTTGCCACCGTGTCTATGTTCTTGTTGATGACGGTTTTGATTATCATAATGAATTTAGTCAACTATTCATCAGTCGTCAATGACAGCGATACTGTGCTCAACGTATTATCTCAACCGAATGCACCGTTTTCGAGAGATATAACACCTCCGTCAAAACCGGAAATGGTCAAAGACTATATCCCACATGGAATGTCTCCCGAAGTACCGTATGAATCAAGATATTTTTCTGTGATTGTAACACCGGAAGGCAAAATCATGGAATCCGATCTCTCGAAAATTATCTCCGTGGATGAAAAATCCGCAGAGGAATATATCTCAAAAGCAACAAAAAGCAATTCGGACAGAGGATTTATAGGACAGTTCCGATATTTGAAGATTGAAGAGGAACAAATCACCAGACTTATGTTTCTTGACTGTGGAAGAAAACTGTCCTCTTTCAAGGCATTTATGTGGACAAGCATTGCGGTCGGACTATTTGGATGTCTTATTGTATTTATTCTCTTTCTTTTCGTTTCCGGAAGAATTGTCAAGCCGATTGCCGAAAGCTATGAGAAACAAAAACGCTTTATTTCCGACGCCGGGCATGAAATCAAAACACCGCTGACAATCATTAACGCAAATGTTGATTTGCTGGAATCAAACGGTGAAAAAGAGGAATTAAGTGATATTCGTCGGGAAACAAAAAGACTTACGAGACTGACAAACGATCTTGTTATGCTTTCCAAAATGGAGGAGAATGCGCCTAATGTGCAGAAAATTGATTTTCCCGTGTCTGATCTGGTATCTGAAACGGTCGACTCGTTTCATGCTTTGATTAGTTCAAAGGAGATACGGCTTACTACCGAAATCACGCGGGATCTTTCATTGAATGCTTCTCCGGACAGCGTAAGACAGCTTGTTTCCATTTTGATGGAAAATGCAATTAAATACACATCAGTCGGCGGATATATTTCAGTTGTTTTGAAGCAAACCAAGAAATCGGTTCAGTTGTCTGTCATCAATACAACAGATAAAAAAATCAACGAAAATGATCTCAAATACGTTTTCGATCGTTTTTATCGTACAGATGATTCCAGAAATTCCGATTGCGGCGGTCATGGAATAGGGCTTTCCATAGCCAAAGCGATTATGGATGCTCACAAAGGAACAATTTATGCCTCCACAAGAAACGGATTTGATTTTTCTGTCACAGCAATTTTTTAATCTACAGCCTTATTCTATGTCGAGCGGGGAAATACCTCGCTCTTTTTTTATGCTTGTTTAAGTTCGGTATGGTATTCTTCACCAAAAGGAAAGGTGATACTATGGATTATGAAAAATATTATGGTCCCGGGAATTATCGGCAATTGCTCATTGCCGAATCGATGCTGAGATCTATTGCATACGATTTGCAAAACGAAAATAAATCACATGAAATACAGCCAATCATAAATTATTCAACCCGTATTAAAAGTCCTGAAAGTATGATAAACAAACTTATTGACAGAGGATTTGATTCTTCTGCCGAATCGGCTCTAAGCAATGTTTTTGACGCAGTAGGACTGCGAATTGTTTGTTCGTTTGAAAGCGACGTGTACAACATTGTCAAAAAATTAGAAGAGAACGATAAAATTGAAATCATCTTAAAAAAAGATTATCTTGCATATCCGAAGCCCAACGGATACAGAAGTATTCACCTTTGCATTCGTTTGGCCGAAAAAAACGTTTTGGCAGAAATTCAGGTCAGAACAATTGCAATGGAATTCTGGGCAACTCTGGAACATCAAATAAAATACAAAAAAAACGTCAGGAATGAAAAACTGGTTCAGGCAGAGCTGAAGCGATGTGCAGATGAAATCGCATCGATTGACATTTCTATGCAGATTATCCGAGATTTGCTGCAGAAACCGTAGTGAATTTTAAGTACAGTTAAAAACCGTACTGTATAATCTTAATCAACCTTATATTACTATTTGCAGAAAGGAAATAGAAAATTGTATATTATCAAGAACGCACTTCGATGCATTTCAAGATCAAAAGGACGCAGTATTCTGATCGGTATCATTGCTCTCGTGATTGCGGTTTCGGCGTGTATCGGACTGTCAATTCGTCAGGCTTCAGAAAATGCCAAAACGTCCGCACTGAAGGGGATGAGTGTGACAGCGACAATATCCTACGACCGTGCCGGCGCGATGGGAGATGTTTTCAGCGGGTTTTCCGGCGGCAGAGGCGGATTTTCGGGAGGTTTTGACCGCGGTCAGTTTTCCGGAAAAATGGGAAATTCATCTTCGTTGACACTTGAAGAATACCGGAAATACGCAGGAGCTGACTCTGTGAAAGATTTTTACTATACACTGACTGCCTATTTCAACGGTTCAGATGATTTCCTTCCCGTCAGCGACGAGGAAACCGAGAACGACGAGGAGGGCGGCACGATCGAAGGCGAACTTGATTCCGACACCGAAAAAAAACCCGGCGGTTTCCCCGGAGGCACGGATGGAATGGGCGGTATGATGTTCGGGGGCTTTTCTTCGGGAGATTTTACCGTAATCGGATACAGCAGTGACACTTCTATGACTGATTTTGTCAACGGGAATGCCGCAATCCTTGAAGGAGGATCGATGTTTGAGGAAGGAACGACGGATTATGTCTGCGTTATTTCCGAAGAACTTGCTCTTTACAATAATCTGTCGGTAGGAGATACCGTTGTGATTTCCAATCCGTCGTCGGAGGACGAAACATACACACTTACTGTTTCGGGATTCTATTCCGCGTCGCAGACCAATGATTTTTCTATGTCCATGTTTGGGGCAAGTCAGGACCCCGCGAACAAGATATATATGAGTGCCAACGCACTCAGTGCAATTCTCGACGCGTCTGAAGAAGTATCCGAAACGGTTACAGACGAAGCCACAGGCAGGAAGACCGAAACTAAAATAACGGGAACGTTGTCAGCAACCTATACATTTGCAAATACAGATGATTATTATGCTTTTGAAGAGGAAGTACGAACACTTGGTCTCGATGAATCGTATACTGTATCCTCAAGTGACATTTCCGCCTTTGAGAACAGTTTGACTCCGCTTAACACTCTCAGCACAATGGCCAAAGGATTTCTGATAGTAATATTGATTATCGGCAGTATTATTTTGGTGGTTCTGAATATTTTCAGCGTCCGTGAACGTAAATATGAGGTCGGAGTTCTCACAGCAATGGGAATGAAAAAATGGAAAGTGGCCGCACAGTTCACCTGCGAGATTCTTGCGATTACGATGCTTGCTGTCGTTATAGGTGCGGGAATTGGTGCCGTCAGTTCTGTTCCGATTACGAATGCACTCCTTGAAAATCAGATTTCAAACCAGAATTCACAGAAAGAACAGGTTGACAATAGCTTCGGGCGCCCCGGAAATATGCCGAATATGCCCGGAGGAATGAAATTCGGCGGAAGTATGCCCTCGGATTTACCCGATAATGCCGATTTCGACGGAAATAATCCGTTTGAAAATCTGTTCAGCGGAGCTTCCGATTATATCACCGAGGTCGATTCCGCAATGAATCTGAAGGTCGTCGGGCAGATGATCTTAGTTGGGCTCCTTCTGACACTGGCAGCAAGTGCGGCATCGGTTCTGTTTATAATGCGGTATGACCCGCTTAAGATTCTGGCAAATAGAGATTAAAGGAAGGAGAACGAAAAAATGGCTGTATTATCTCTTCAGAATATAAGCTTTGCATACGGAAGTACGCCTGTATTAAAGGATATTTCCTATGATTTTGAAAAAGGAAAAATGTATTGCATCATCGGAAAATCCGGTGCCGGAAAGACGACGTTACTCTCTCTCCTTTCGGGACTCGCCGCGCCGGGTTCCGGCGAAATTCTCTACGAGGGTAAAAGCATCGCCAAAATCGACAAATATACGTTCCGTTCCAAATATATCGGTGTCGTTTTTCAAAGTTTTAACCTGATCACCAAATACACGGCACTCGAAAATGTTGTTCTTTCTATGGATATCGCCGGATATAAAACCGAAAGCAAAGTGAAACGCGCACTGGAGCTTCTTGACAGCGTTGGACTTGATGAAAGTGAATCAAACCGCCGCGTGCTGAAACTATCGGGAGGTCAGCAACAACGCGTTGCCATCGCCCGTGCGCTTTCTTACGATCCGGATATTATTCTTGCAGATGAGCCGACAGGCAACCTTGACTGCGACACGCAAAACGAAATAATGGAAATTTTCCGTGAGCTTGCCAAACAGGGCAAATGTGTTATTCTCGTCAGCCACTCCCCGGACGTTGCCGCAATGTGTGACAATCGGTATGAGCTCGTGAAGATTTCCGGAAAAGGACG
>JAZQQT010000050.1:0-5830 GCA_045629205.1 Eubacteriales bacterium | reverse complement strand
AAAAATTGATTTTATTTTTTTTATAATTGTAATCGGTTGACATCTTTTTTCCTTTAATATATAATACATTCAAATATAAAAACAGAAGGTGCAGTATGAAATTTTCCGTAACGTCTTATTCATTTTCAAGATATTTCGGCGATGGCGGCATGTCATTTTACGATGTTCCGAAAAGAGCAAAAGACCTTGGCTTCGACGGTGTTGAGTTTACCGATATTCCGGGTGAAACTTTCGAAGAGAAAAAAAGCAATGCGTATAAGATACGTGAGGAATGTGAGAAAACCGGTATCCCGACAATATGTTATTCGGTCGGCGCAAATCTGTTTTCCGAAACCGACGACGGTTCCGCCGCCATCGTGGAGAATATAAAGAAAAAAGTTGATATAGCGGCAATTCTCGGCACTCCGGTCATGAGGCATGATGTCTGCTACGGTCTCGGAAAAAACGGACGCTCGCGCAGTTTTGACCTGATGCTTCCCGTAATTGCCCAAAACGCCCGGAATATAACGGAATACGCGCAGACACTCAGTATAAAAACCTGCAGCGAAAATCACGGAACGATCGCGCAGGATCACGACAGAATGGAAAAACTTTTCAACGCGGTCTGTCACGATAATTACGGTCTGCTTATCGATTTCGGCAATTTCCTCTGCGCAGACGATACTCCTTATCTTGCCGTTTCACGGCTGGCAAGCATGGCTTTCCATGTTCACGCAAAAGATTTTGTTTACGGTCCGGAAATAGAAAATCCTCATTTTTCTTCTCGCGGAGGCAATTTACTTCGCGGATGCACGATCGGTGACGGCGACGTGGATGTCAGAAAATGCGTCGGCATAATGAAGCGTTCCGGTTATGACGGATACATTACGGTGGAATTTGAAGGTGAGGAAGACCCGGATATCGGTATTTCCCGCGGACTTGAGAATCTTCGTAAATATACCGAAGAATCCTGATTATACGGTTACTGTGGAAATAAACGATCCGCTCCCGGATCATCCGTGTATAGGACGGATTATGCGGTTTCGTTTGTCTGTTTTTTTCATCATTTTGGTATGAAAAAAACATATTTATTCATTATTTATGTATGATATGCAGAAAAAATACATGTTATCGCATAATTATAAAAAATGTCGTATTTTTTTGCATAAAACGACTTGACAAATGCTGCTTATCGGACTATAATCGGGTTATCAAAAGAAAATCATTCAGGAGATTTATTATGAAAAAGATTATGGCAGTTGCCCTCAGTGTTATTCTTCTGGCCGCTTGTCTTGGCATCGCAGGTTGTTCGGGAAATAACAAACCCAAACTCACCGTTGCCACAGAAGCAGGCTTTGCTCCTTACGAATTCGTTTACGAAAATGAAATCGTCGGCGTTGATATCGAAATCATGAAAGCCGTTGCCGATAAACTCGGTTATGAGCTCGTTCTGAACGATATGGATTTCAAAAATATAGTCGCTTCGGTTCAAAGCGGTAAAGCGGATTGCGGTGCCGCAGGTATTACAATAAGACCCGACCGTCTCGAAAGTGTAGACTTCTCCATTCCTTACGCAACTACAGCTCAGTATGTTATAGTGACGGCCGACAAAGACATTCCCACGGTCGAAGATCTTGCAGGTAAGCAGATCGGTGTCCAGGAAGGCACAACATCCGACAGCTTGATCCAGGGATTGATCGATGATAAGACTCTCGACGGCGCAACAATAACAACATACAACGCTCCTGCTGTTGCAGCCGCAGCTCTCGGCAAAATTGATGCTGTTGTTACAGATAAGCTTACTGCCGAAAACATCGTTACCGCATCCAACGGCGCATACAAGACAGCGGAATTTCTTAAAGCCGACGGTTCTCAGGCTGCCACGATCGAAGAATACGGTATCGCCGTTGCAAAAGGAAACCAGGATCTTCTTAAAGTCGTAAATGAAGTTGTTGAAGCTCTTCTTAAAGACGGTTCTATCGAAAGATGGACTAAAGAATATACCGAAAAAGCAAAGCTCGTTGAAGACTGATTAAAAAAAGATATAAAATGGGGACAGGTTTCCTGCCCCCGTTATTCTCTGTATAATAGGAGTTTTTTATGCCCGCTTCCTTTTGGGATAAGTGCTGTGATTTCTTTGTTAAAGGATTTAAAAGCACATTCATCACCGAGGACCGTTATCTGTTGTTTCTCAAAGGTATCGGAAACACCCTTTTGGTGGCTCTGTTCGCAACATTGATAGGTGTCATTATCGGATGTCTTGTTGCCCTTGTCAAAACCGTTCATAAGCAAAATCCGCATAAGCTTGTCGTCCTCAACTGGATATGCGAACTGTATACCACTGTGATCCGCGGAACACCGGTGGTTGTTCAGCTGCTTATTACATATAATATCATTTTCCGCTTTTCCACCCACGCCGTTCTTATCGGTATTATCGGGTTCGGACTCAACTCGGGAGCCTACGTGTCCGAAATTATCCGTGCCGGAATCAATGCCGTTGATATCGGGCAAACCGAAGCAGGCCGTTCGCTCGGCTTTTCATGGAAGACAACAATGACGCGTATCGTTCTTCCGCAGGCTGTCCGCAATGTCCTTCCCGCCATCGCAAATGAGTTCATTTCGTTGTTAAAGGAAACCTCCGTAATCGGATATCTCGGCGTTATGGACCTCACAAAAGCGGCTGACCGTGTAATTTCACGAACAGCCAACGTATATTTCCCGTATATCTCCATTGCGCTGATATATCTGGCAATGGTCTGTATCCTTAATTTCTTTGTCAAGAAGTTGGAAAAGAGGTTGGCTCAAAGTGATAGAGGTTAAAAATCTGCAAAAAAATTTCGGTGCGCATTCTGTTTTAAAGGGCATCGACGTTACTATCAACAAGGGAGACGTTGTTTGTGTTATCGGCCCTTCCGGCTCGGGTAAATCAACTTTTTTGCGTTGTCTGAATCTTCTCGAAACGCCCACCGGCGGGCAGATTATTTTCGAGGGTAATGATCTGACAAACGATAAAATCGATATCAATCTCCACCGTCAGAAGATGGGTATGGTCTTTCAGCAGTTCAACCTGTTTCCTCATATGACCGTGCTTAAGAATCTGACCTGCGCGCCTATGCTCTTAAAAAAGAAAACGCAGCAGGAAGCCGAAGAAAAAGCTCTTGAGCTTCTTGCCCGCGTAGGTTTGGCAGATCGCGCTTCGTCATATCCCGCCCAGCTTTCCGGCGGTCAGAAACAGCGTGTAGCCATTGTCAGAGCGCTTTGTATGGAACCGGACGTTATGCTTTTCGACGAGCCCACCTCCGCGCTCGACCCCGAAATGGTCGGCGAGGTTCTGGACGTTATGAAGACACTTGCGCATGAGGGAATGACTATGGTCGTCGTTACCCACGAAATGGGTTTTGCCCGCGAAGTCGCCAACCGTGTTCTTTTTCTTGAAGACGGTGTTATCATGGAACAGGGAACTCCCGACGATATTTTCAATCATCCCGAGTGCGAACGTCTCAAATCTTTCCTTTCAAAGGTTCTTTGATTTTTACTGTAAATTAATTCTTCATTTGATACGGCACTGAAACGGGTGCCGTATTTTCGTATACGGAATTCTTACAATCTGTCAGGCATAAAAAACGAGCGGAGATACACTCCGCTCTTAATATTATGCGCTTGATTTGATATTTCTATAATCTTTTAATGATTTCCAATGCAATCATAAGTTTTCCCGGACTGTGATTTGCCGCTCCGAGATTCTGCATATCATAGCTACTTTCTTCAAGGACGTCTCCCGCTTCGAGGAAATCGTATAATTCGAGTCCGTAAAAATCGCATATTGCCTCCACTCCGGCAATCTCCATTTCAACGGCGATTTTCCTCAATCAAATGTATGCACTGCTTTTTTACAATAATTATATCAAAGAATCTTTATAAGTCAATGAAGACAGCTTTATCTTTATGAAACGCGGATTGACGTTCATATGAAGAGAAGACACCGCTACTTTCCGTGTAACGAAATCAGAGCGATGTTTTACCAGTGTCTTTTTTTGTGTGGCTGTTTCTGACTTAATAATTATTGATTAAAATGGTCAGACCAAGCACTCAATCCATCAATGTTTTGATTCTGTCGGCAATCGCCAGAAAGTGGTCATCATTACGGATAGGATCAAACCATGCCCACCGAGAATCATTCATCAGTCGATCATAATCAACCTTTAGCCACAAATAATCATAGGCTTCTTCAGGGTTCATTAAGTCATCATTGGCATAAAGCAATTTTAGGTGAGATTTTTCCTTTGCCTTTTTGACAATGACGGAAAATGTTGGTAAAGCAGGCGACCGGCTCAAAATTACATTCTCGTCTTGCATACTCCACAACTGCTCAATCAGAGATACCACATCTTCCAAAACAATTAGTGCTTCTTCTTGTCTATCCAGCGCAACAAGATAGCATGCCCGCAATTCACCTAACAAAATTCTTTTCGGTGCAAATACATCAGGTTCTAAACCACAAGTAATCGGGTTTTTATCTGTTGGCGTTTCGTTTGTAAATGAATGCAGGAAATCGAGACAAATATTGTTTTTCCAAAATGCAAATGCCAAATCATTTTGTGCCCGCCATTCCTTCCATGGTAAGTATCCATCAATTGTTTCGTCAATTAATTTGCACAATCTTTTTTGTCGAATCACTTCAAGTTTATCGAATTCATCTCTGTAAAGATAGCGTTCATACAAAAGTGCATCTCTGGAGCATGATTCATCCGTTGCATAGCGATTCAAAATGGATGGAATATAATGCTCATCCTCAAGAGTCACATAATACTGTAAAGCATTTGATTTGACAATCGCATTGGGATTACTGTCGAAAAACACTTCTGCCGCTTTTCGCAGTTCATCTGCTAAAGTGGATGTTTTTTTTACCTCCGAACAATAGAGTGATTGACACATATCGTGGAAAACGCTGTTTTTTGAATTGGGACGCATATCATATTCCAATCTTATCATTCGAATAATATCGACAGCACGTTCAGTCCCGCTTTCAGGAAGTGATTCCAATTCTTTCAGTAAAGCCTTCATCTTTTGAACGTTTTTTTCGCATGAAATACCGAACAAATAATCCGAAGTAACATTGAAATACCGAGCTATGATTGGTATCATATCGATATCTGGATAAGTCACACCGTTTTCCCAGCGACTAACCGATTGAAATGTAGTGCCAAGTTTTTCAGCTAACATTTCTTGTGTCAAATTATGTGTTTTTCGCAGTTCACGTATATTTTTTCCTATATATTCGTTCATTTGATTTACCTCTTTGTTTTACTTAGGCTCCGGAACCTATGGTTATATTATATCACAATACATTTTGAAGTAAATATCTCATTTTGAGAGCACGATTCTTATTTTGCGTGAAGTTTAATATTCATATTAACCATACATGCAATAATGTACTGTCAACAAGTGCAGAGCAGGTGAAGGAACGGACAAAACGTATGATCTTTACAAAGAAATACTTGATAACCCATAAACAAGTCTCTCTATATCATCACATCTAAGGTGTGTATATTCTCAATTCTGCAAGGAATTGCATATCATCAGCACGCAGTGCTGTATCTCATCAAGCTGCAAAAAGGGTATGAACGGCTGACGCCGTGATGATATACCGCCTGACGGCGGATGATATGCCACGCCTGCGGCTTGGATAAACAAAAAACCACTTTTGTCCGTAGACAAAAGTGGTTTTTTTGGTGACTCGAGGGGGAATCGAACCCCCGTTACAGCCGTGAAAGGGCCGTGTCTTAACCGCTTGACCATCGAGCCGTTTATAATGGCGCCGAGCAGTGCTCATCTCACCATATTTAAACTC
>JAZQQT010000049.1:0-6048 GCA_045629205.1 Eubacteriales bacterium | reverse complement strand
GTCAGTAATAAAGTTTTATCTTTTTTACCTGAAAAAAAATGCAGTGTGTTTCCCGCCATAGACGGATTGAACGGAGTCTGTAAAACAAAAAATGAGGACGAGGCTGTTAAATTATCGGATTATGTTATTACCGTCGGCGGTGACGGAACGATACTGCGCGCCGCTCAATCCGCAGCTCAGTATCATAAGCCGATAATCGGAATCAATCTCGGAAGAGTCGGTTATATGGCTGATCTTGAGTCGGACGAGATTGTTAAACTTGAGCGCCTGTTTACAGGCGATTTTCGAATTGATAACAGAATGCTTGCCGAAGTCGAAGTTTTCAGGAATAAAAATTGCGTTTTCAAGGCTCTTGCCATAAACGATATAGTCGTTTCTCACGGAGTTCGATCCGGTACGGTTAGATTTTCGCTTTATATTGATAAAGATTTTGTTTACGAATGTGATTCGGACGGAATGATTTTTTCAACCCCGACCGGTTCAACAGCGTATGCTCTTTCAGCAGGCGGGCCTGTCGTTGATCCTTCATTGAATTGTCTGTTGATTACTCCCGTATGTCCGCATTCGTTTCATTTTTCAAGAACGATTCTTGTTGATGAAAACAAGACCGTTTCGTCAGAGATTTATTGCAGAGATGATGTTTATATTACCGTGGACGGACATTTTAACGAGAAACTTTCAAATGGTGATATTGTATCGGTAAGAAAATCAGATGAAACAGTATCCCTGCTCAGAATAAATGATAAGCATTTTTGCAACGTATTATCCGAAAAGATAAAATAAAACGGAGGATTTGTTTTTTGAAACACAAAAATAAACGTCAGCTTGCTATTTTGGAAATCATTAAAACCAATGATATCGATAAACAGGATGATTTTGTTTATCATCTCGGATTAAAAGGTATCGAGGCAACTCAGGCAACTGTTTCCCGTGATATTAAACAACTTAATCTGGTAAAGGTTTTGTCCAAAACAACAAACAAATATCGTTATGAGCAGCAGGTTCCGGCTTCAACCGCAGCACTGCATGATAATTCTGCTTCTGTTTCTTTATTTAAAAACAATATCGTTAAAGTAGATACGGCTCAGAATCTTGTGATTATCAAGTGTAATACGGGTATGGCACAGGGGTTATGCGTTGCAATTGACGCGTTAGGCCGCAGTGAAATAATCGGGACGATCGCGGGTGACGATACAGTGTTTATTGCCACTGCAGATTCCGAGAAAGCAAGCTCTTTAAAAACGTTTATAGAGGATGCTGCAAAAGGAGTTTAAATATGATATCCCATATTCATATTGAAAATATTGCAGTAATCGAAAAAGCCGATATAGATTTGTTCGGCGGCCTTACGGCTCTTACCGGAGAAACCGGATCGGGAAAAAGTATCATAATTGATTCATTAAACTTTCTTCTCGGAGAGAGAAGCGCAGGCGATTTGATGCGAACAGGCGCTTCAAAAGCTGTTGTTTCTGCGGAATTTACGGATGTTGATCCTGAAGTCCGTTCAATATTCGAAAAACTTGATATCGATTTTGATCCGGGTGAAGTTATTATTCAAAGGTCAATTTCATCTGACGGTCGTTCTTCTGCGAGGATAAACGGTTTTCCGGTAACGGTATCGGTGCTTCGTGAAGTCGGGGCGCTGTTGATATCATTCCACGGTCAGCATGAGAATAACAGTCTTTTGGATATGGCAAAGCATGTTGATTATCTTGATGCTTACGCACGTGACATAGATATTCTTACTTCATATAAAAAAGCATTTTCGGAAGTTTTATCATTATCAAAAGAACTTGCCGATGCCGAGAAATCTTTACAGAACAAAGAAACCAGAATTGAAATTCTGAAATACGAAATTGAAGAAATAAAATCTGCGGAGTTGATAGAAAACACTTCGGATGGAACTGATGAAGAACAGAATCTTCTCAGGCAGAGAGCTGTCGTTTCCAATAGGGAAAAAATTATCGACAGCGTAAATTCTGTTTTGGGTATTTTGGAATCCGAGGAAAACGGCGGAGTTCTTACAATGCTGTCTTCCGCTGAAAAAGAATTGAATTCCGTTTCGCGTATCGATCCGTTTTTTTCGGAGTTATCCGAAAAAACTAATGGGGTTTATCAAACTGCGTCGGAATTATTATCTGATATCCGTTCATATTTATTTGATAATTTTTCGGATTCTGACGGAATATCTCTTGAATCTATCGATGACAGATTGGATTTGATCAGAAAATTAAAACACAAATACGGTAATTCGCTTGCCGAAATCAACCAGTATTGTAAATCAGCGGAAGATGAACTTGCGACGCTTGAAGCATCCGAAGATTATATTTCTGAGCTGAATGAAACGTTACGCTCACGAAAAAAACAGCTGAAAAACCTTGCCCTTGAACTTTCCGAATCACGTCATTCGGCTGCATCGACGTTGGAAACGGCTGTTACCGAGCAATTGAAGTATTTGGATATGCAAAATGCTTCTTTTATATGTAAGTTTACCGCCGGTGATTATCACGAGTTCGGAAATGAAAAAATCGAGTTTTTAATTTCGGCAAATATAGGCGAGGCACCGAAGTCGCTTGCCAGAATCGCGTCCGGCGGTGAAATGTCGAGAATAATGCTTGCGATCAAGGCTATTCTTGTTTCTTTTGATAACGTCGGTTCATTGATTTTTGACGAAATAGATACAGGCGTAAGCGGAAGGGCAGCAAACAGGATCGCCGAAAAGCTTAAAACGATGTCCTCCGATAAGCAGATTATCACAGTCACCCATTTGCCGCAGATTGCCGCGATTGCCGATAATCATTTCCTCGTTTCAAAATCGTCCGACGGCGAGAGAACATTTACAAATATAGATTGTCTTGAGAACGATGGAAGAATTAATGAAATAGCCCGTATAATCGGTGGAGATAAAGTTACCGATTCGGTCTATGCCGCCGCAAAAGAAATGCTTATGCAAAATGATATACACTAACTTGGAGATATGTAATGAGAAAAGAAATTGCTAAAACATACGACCCTAAACAGGTTGAAGACAGAATATATAAGTTTTGGCTCGATAACGATTATTTCAAGGCAGAACGCGATCCTGCAAAAACTCCTTTTACGATAGTGATTCCGCCTCCAAATGTTACCGGGCAGCTTCATATGGGCCATGCCTTTGATGAAACATTGCAGGACATTCTTATCAGATATAAAAGAATGTGCGGTTATTCGGCTTTGTGGGTTCCGGGAACGGACCATGCCGGTATTGCCACTCAGATTAAAGTCGAAGAAAATCTTCGTAAGGAAAAAGGTCTTACCAGATATGATCTCGGTAGGGAAGAGTTCCTTAAATTGGTTTGGGCATGGAAAGAAAAATACGGCAATACAATTATTAAACAGCTTCAGAAAATCGGTTCCTCGTGTGATTGGTCACGTCTGCGTTTTACGATGGACGATGGATGTTCAAATGCTGTAAAAGAGGTTTTCGTTAATCTTTATAACAAAGATTTGATTTACCGTGGTAACCGTATTATAAACTGGTGTCCTCATTGTATTACCGCGCTTTCCGATGCCGAAGTCGAGCATACCGAAATGGAAGGCAGCTTCTGGTATATCAACTATCCGGTAAAAGGCAGCGACAGATTTGTAACGATAGCTACGACCCGTCCCGAAACATTGCTTGGCGATACGGCAGTTGCTGTAAATCCCGAGGATGAACGTTATCAGGACATAATAGGTAAAACGCTTATCCTTCCGTTGGTTGGCAGAGAGATTCCCGTTATTGCCGATGAATATGTCGATAAGGAATTCGGAACTGGCTGCGTTAAAATTACACCTGCTCATGACCCGAACGACTTTGAAGTCGGTCTTCGTCACAATCTTGAACAGATTAAAGTTCTTGACGACAATGCGAAAATCAATTCGTTTGGCGGAAAATATTGCGGTATGGACAGATATGAAGCCCGTAAAGCAATTGTAAAAGACTTAGAAGATTTGGGTTTGCTTGTTAAAATCGAGACCTGTGTTCATAACGTCGGAACATGTTACAGATGTAAAACAGTTGTTGAACCTATTACATCAAAACAGTGGTTCGTTCGTATGAAACCTCTTGCAGAGCCTGCCATGGATGCTGTAAAGAATGGAACCATAAAGTTTATCCCCGACAGATTCAGTGTAAATTATTTACATTGGATGGAAAATATCCGCGATTGGTGTATTTCACGTCAGCTTTGGTGGGGCCACCGTATCCCGGCTTATTATTGTGATAAATGTGATAATATGGTCGTTTCAAAGACCGATGTGACCGTTTGTCCTGCCTGCGGCGGAAACATGACGCAGGAAAGCGACGTTCTCGACACTTGGTTTTCATCCGCATTATGGCCATTTTCAACTCTCGGATGGCCTGAGGAAACAGAAGATTATAAATATTTTTATCCCACGAATACCCTTGTTACCGGTTATGATATAATTCCTTTCTGGGTTGCGAGAATGATTTTCTCCGGCCTTGAGCATACAGGGAAAGCTCCGTTTGATACAGTGTTTATCCATGGTCTCATCCGCGACAGTCAGGGAAGAAAATTCTCCAAATCGCTTGGAAACGGTATCGATCCCCTTGAAATGATCGATCTTTACGGCGCAGATGCACTGAGATATACCTTGATTATGGGAAATTCTCCGGGAAATGATATGAAGTTTGCAAAAGATGATATTCTTGCATACAGAAACTTCTGCAACAAACTGTGGAATGCTGCTCGTTTTGCAATGACATATTTGCCGGAAGATACTTACGAGTATAACGAAACAGTTCCCGCAAAACTTGAAACAGAGGATAAATGGATTCTCTTCAAACTCAACGAAACAGTTAATGAAATTCGTGAAAATCTCGATAAATGCGAGCTCGGTGTTGCTGCTCAGAAATTATACGATTTCGTATGGGATAATCTTTGCGACTGGTATATAGAACTTGTCAAACCGCGTTTGTTCGAAACGAACGATAATCCGGAAACAAGAAAAACGGCTTGCGATACTCTTTGCTATGTGATTAATCAGACATTGGCATTATTGCATCCGTTTATGCCTTATATTACAGAGGAAATATGGCAGTCGATGCCTCATATCGGTGAGGCTCTGATAGTTAAAGAATTCCCGGAATATAATGAAAAACTATCTTTCGTTTCCGATGCTGCAAGTATGGAATCCGTAATGGAAATGATAAAACAGATTCGTCAGCTCAGAACTGAAATGAACATTCCGATGTCTAAAAAAGCCGCGCTTTATATCAGCTCAGATGATTCTGCTTTGTATGCCGGCGGAGAAGGCTTCCTTAAACGTATGGGCGGCGTTTCCGAGTTATTCTTCGGTAATGCTCCTTCGGATTGCAAGGTTGCAACGGTTATAACGCACCATGCCAGAGCATATATTCCTCTCGGCGAACTTATAGACCTCGAAAAAGAAAAACAGCGTCTCAATGATGAAATAAAGAAGATGCTTTCGGAAATCGAAAGAATCGATATTAAACTTTCAAATCCCGGATTCGTAGACAAAGCACCTGCAAAAATTGTAGATGCCGAACGAGTTAAGAGAGAAAATTATCTTAAACAGCTCGAAAATGCGAAAAAAGCTTTAGCTGAGTTTTAATCAATATTGCCGCAAATTTCTTTGCGGCTATCCGCCCTTAGCTCATTTGGATAGAGTGTCAGACTCCGACTCTGAAGGTGGCGGGTTCGAATCCCGCAGGACGGGCCACAAAAGAAGAAGCAGGAAAAAAACCTGCTTCTTTTTGTATATAATCTATGCGGGATTCGAAGCGGTGAGGTAGTGAATGACACTCCGGGGGAGTGTCAGAGCCGAACCGTGCCTGAACCCGCAGGTGAGACCGAATCCCGCAGGACGGGCCACAAAAGAAGAAGCAGGAAAAAAACCTGCTTCTTTTTGTAGTGCGCCCAGCGGGCGCATGTTTCAAGGGGTGAAAGTCCCCAATCCGCCCGACAGCGGGAAGGATATAGCCAAGAGCAAGGGTGTCCCGGGTAATCGGGAATCTGAAGGAAGCTGGAGGCAAATCACTGGCCT
>JAZQQT010000048.1:0-5351 GCA_045629205.1 Eubacteriales bacterium | reverse complement strand
ATATAACGTAAAAACAGTTCTGCGGAAGTGGGGTGACGGGTAAGATCATCGTCTGTGCAGAAAAAATTACCTACGACAAGACCTGCGATTTTATTGAAAACGCCCATCTGACACAACTGATTGATATAAGCTATAACTTTGGGGACGCTGCCGCCGCTGGATTCGAGAATCAAAAGTTTATTTGTGACGTCCGGGAAGTATTCGGTTCCGGCAAGTTTGAGCAGACATCTGATATTGCCGCCCACCATTATTCCTTCCATTTTGTTGCCGCGGACGAATTTATATGGATATTCGAGGAGCTGTTTTCCGTCTCCGAGGTTATAGGATTTATAGTTGTCTGGCTGTTCGTCGGTGCCGTATTCTGTCATTCCGACCTGATAAAGCATGGATGATTTTCCTGTTTTTGTATATATGGCGCTGATAACCGTAGTCAGATCGCTGAAACCCCAGAAACGTTTTTTCTGCTTTGCTATCATATCGTAGTCAAGATAAGTAAGCACTTCGTTTGCAATATCTCCGCCCGACAGGTCGAAAATTGCATCAAGAGATTCGTCTGCAAAAAGACGGTTGAGTTCGGCTGCTCTTTCTTTTGCATACCCCGATTCACTTTCTCTGACGATATACAGATTATTGCCGGGCGTCGCTTCTGTTCCGCATTCGGCGAGAATACCGCTGAGTCGTTCGATATAATCTGTTTTCTCGGGCTCGACCGCGTTTGAAAGAGAGATGTATTTTGCTTTTTTGATTTTTGCTTCCATTTTTTCCTCCGAATAAAAAAATATTAAGCATTTGGACTATGGTAACAATATGAAACAAGTATAACCTTTTTATTTAACGAGGTCAAGAAGCAAAAAGAAAAAAAGTGAGGATAACCTCACTTTTTTATCAGTCCTTGAAAATTTCGTTGAGCAGTTTTTGAAGGTTTCTTGCTTCTGCTTCTGTAAGGCCAACGCCTTTGCCCATTCGGCTTCCGTCCGGAGACCAATCTCTGATGTCGTATTTGGGAGTATTACCGTTCCATGAAATCAGATTAAGTTCTTTTGTCCAACCAGAAGAGGTTTCGGAAAGAACGCCCAATTCCTTTTGAACATCATATTTGATATCAGGCATATTACCACTCCTTATATATAATCATTTTATTTTATTATAATATAGCATAGCGCCGGACGAAATGCAATACCTTTTTTTAAAAAAAATTAAAAATTTGCCGATATTTGTCACAGGTTGATAAGGAAGTTTTTCATTTCTTATGATTCTTCCCCAGTCCTGTGGGGTGTTAGGGGATTGCCCCTAAAGATTGAGCAGGAAAAATATATACTTTTTCCCTGCTTGCTATGGTATGAGACAAAGATACCCGCTGAAATTATTTCAGCGGGTTGCTTCTTTTAACTCTATGTGTTATACATTACCGCCCCTTATCCTCTTCATCACGGCTTTATATCGAGGAGAGGTGACGATGGGGTTAGTCTCTTTATCATCATATATATCCCAAAAGGTGGTGACCCAACTGAGTCGTTCACGAAATCCGTCTTCATTTTCTTTCCATTCGCTAAAATCCCATCCGCAGAACTCAGACGCATCAAATAGTGCTGTTTCTTTTTTGCATTTTACAAGTTCAATAACCTTTTCGCTGTAATCCGCAATTTCCTCCAACAGGTTGAGCGCACTTTCCGTATCGCCGAGCACTACGTATTCCGTCCCGAGGCATCTCATAACAGATAATCTCTCATAAATGCGATGAGGTTCATATAAGAGACCTTCAAAAGAATCAAATACTTTCAGTATTTTTTTGCCCGTTTCTATCGTTTCCTCTGCATAAGTGTCACCGAGAGATTCCATTTTACGGATCGAAAATATCAAGCTGGTCAGCAAGGTTTCTATATCATACGATGTGACCGCACGCTGACAGCGAAACCTTTCCTGCAATTCTTCCAAAGTGCCTGTTTTTATATCGGCAACCATATTTTCGATTTTTGCACGAAACCAACCGTCCTCTGCGTATTTGTCAATTTCCCGTTTTGCTCTTTCTTCATACCCCATAAGAGAACAGGTTTGAGCAAATGTACACTGTGCTTCGCATTTTTGAAACATTGTCAGGTCTGATTTCATGATTCTTTCCGTCGATTTTTCGGCAACACGGAAAAAATCGTTTAGTTCTTCTTTTGAAGAATTAAGTTTTCCTTGCTTATTCCGATTGATAAGCATAGAAGCGCCATACAGACAAGCAATTGTGATCTTATCATCATACGGATATTTTTTGAAATACTCCATTACGGTCTTGTAATAGTCCAAATCGAGTTCAGCCTGTTTTTTGCCGTTGAGGTTTTTGTATATTTTATTTACTATTTTTTTCATCTCATCAAACCCGCACTCGGTTTTACCCAACAGCGTATCCGTAGAAACGCCCAACACTGTGGAAAGCGGCGCGAGCAACGATATATCAGGTGCGCTTTTATCCGTTTCCCACTTAGATACTGCCTGCACGGAAACGCCCATTTCATCCGCCAAATCGTTCTGTGTCATATTTCGTATTTTGCGGAAATCTTTTATTCTTTCGCCTATTGTCATAATAAAAAATCCTTTCATAAAATCTTTTTGGCGATATTCATAACCGGTTACGCTATTATTATATCATACTGAAAGTATTATTGGAATATATTATTTTTCTATATTTTATCAACCATTGTTTTAATTATGCAATTATACAAGCGGATAAATCCTACGATCGCCGAACAAATAAAAAACATCCTTGTCCGCCCGCAACAAAATGAGTTTTTTTGCTTTCAGAACGGATTTTGGACACTGAAGTGTATTGACATCGAAAGAAAGGAATGATAAAATATTCTTAATAAAAATAAAGGAGATAAAAATCATGCAATTGATGATTCCTCTTGCCGTTGAAGATTTTACAGGTTGGCTTATTCCGGCAATTATTATTCTGATTATAGTTTTCGCTTCCCTTAAAGTCGTGCCTCAGGCTCACGAGGACATTACCGAACTTCTCGGAAAATATAAAAGAACGCTTTCTGCCGGTCTGCATGTTCTTATTCCTTTTTTTGAAAAAAGAGTTAAAAGAGTAACGCTTAAAGAGCAGCTTCTTGATGCTCCGCCGCAACCGGTTATCACAAGAGATAACGTAACGATGCAGATTGACTCTGTTGTTTATTACCGTATTTTTGATTCAAAACTTTATACCTACGGCGCAGTTAATCCCGTAAATGCTCTTGAAAATCTTACCGCTACCACACTCCGTAATATCGTAGGCGAACTTGACCTTGACGGAACGCTTTCTTCAAGGGATGTAATAAATGCGAAAATGACCGAAATCATCGACAGGGCGACCGATGCCTGGGGTATAAGAGTTACCAGAGTCGAATTAAAAAATATTATTCCGCCGAAAGAAATCAGAAACGCAATGGAAAAGCAAATGAAAGCGGAACGTGACAAGAGACAGACTCTTCTTGAAGCTGAGGCGCACAAGTCTGCCGTTATTACAAGAGCCGAAGGCGATAAGCAGGCAATGGTCCTTGCTGCTGAGGGTGAACGCGATGCCCGCATTGCAAGAGCAGAGGGTGAAGCAAAAGCAATTTTTCTTCAGAAACAGGCTGAAGCCGACGGACTTAAAGCTATTAAGGATTCAAAACCTGATGCCGCTGTTATAGAACTTAAAAGATTTGAAACTCTCGCAAAGGTTGCAGACGGGCAGGCTGCAAAGATCATCATTCCTACAGACGTCGTGCAGAATGTAAACAACAGTATTCTCTTTTCCGAAATGACGGGCTTGGGCAATACTACGGCGCAGGGAAGTCATCCTGCACCGGAGATAGTTCCCGATGCTTGCTGCGAAAGACTGCAGAATCCGGATGAACAGTAAACATATTTTCTTACAGGAGCCGAAAGGCTCCTTTTTTTTATGAGTTTTTGCCTTTTTGTCAAATTTATTGCTTGACAACAGAGATACAGTAATATATAATTTATAATGTGATAGAATTGGTGGACTGTGAGAACAGACGGCAATTGTATCCGTGCAGGATAATTCAGGGCTGAAGCTCAAGTACCTTCATGACTCTGTTATCATATATGACCACGGTTTAACATATACGGAGATCTTCTCCCCTTTACTCGGGCGGCTTATCGCCACCGCAGTCTCTTAAAACAGAATAAACAAGGATGTTAACGGCACTGTAACGGAAAACAGCCATCTTATCTCCTCCGATCGGTTTTGTCTTAATTATAGATTGGAGGTACCCTGATATGGATACTTTATATGTTGTCCTTATTGGTATCGCATGCATTTTTGTGGGTATTGCCGTAGGCTTTATCTACCGAAAAAAAGTATGCGAAAGGACTATCGGTTCCGCAGAGGAAAAAGCAACCCAGATAGTTAACGATGCTATCAAAACCGCAGAAGCAAAACAAAAAGAATCAATACTGGAAGCAAAAGAAGAAATTCACAAACACAGAACAGAAGCAGAAAAAGAACTTAAAGACAGACGCAACGAGATCCAGAATATGGAGAAGCGTCTTATGCAAAGAGAAGAAACACTCGATAAAAGAGCTGTTTCATACGATCAGAAAGAACAGAATCTGGCAAAAAAACTTGCCGAAAACGAAAAACGGGCTGCAGAAATAGATGAAATTAAAAAACAGCAGACCGAAATGCTTGAAAAAATCAGCGGATTTACCGCAGAACAGGCAAAAAATCTTATTCTTTCGTCGCTTGAAGACGATCTTGCTCATGAAAAAGCTCTGCTTATCAAGGATTCGGAAACCAGAGCCAAAGAAGAAGCAGATGAAACAGCAAGAAGAATCGTTTCACTTGCAATTCAGAAATGCGCATCGGATCATGTGTCCGAAACAACCGTGTCGGCGGTTGTGCTGCCTAACGATGAAATGAAAGGCCGTATCATCGGAAGAGAAGGCCGTAACATAAGAGCACTCGAAAATCTTACCGGTGTAGATATTATCATAGACGATACTCCGGAAACGATAACTCTTTCAAGTTTTGATATTGCAAGAAGAGAAGTCGCAAGAATCGCGCTTGAAAGTCTTATTCAGGACGGACGAATTCATCCTACGCGTATAGGCGATATGGTGGAGAAAGCAAAAAAAGAAGTCGACGCTGTTATCAAAAAAGAGGGCGAGCGTGCGATTTTCGAAACAGGTATTCACGGTATCCATCCCGAACTTATCAAATTGCTCGGCAGACTGCATTACAGAACATCTTACGGACAGAATGTTCTTGATCATTCGATTGAGGTCTCTCATCTTGCCGGTCTTCTTGCCGGAGAACTCAAAATCGATGTCGTTGCCGCAAAGAGAGCCGGATTGCTTCATGATATAGGTAAGGC
>JAZQQT010000047.1:0-7460 GCA_045629205.1 Eubacteriales bacterium | reverse complement strand
TGTTCCGGTCTGCGAAGAGGAAACGGCGTATAAGCTCTACAAAACTTTCTTTGAATTTCTCAAAAAATCGGGCGTCGATTTCGTCAAAGCCGACGACGAATCAAGCCTGCCGTCATTATACAAGGGCACCGTTCCCGCGGGCGGCGTGGCGGAGCTTCATTCGGCTCTCGAAAAGGCTTCGGAAGAGGTATTCGGTCTCGATATTCTCAACAGTATGGGGCAGGACCTCGAAACCGTCTATTCACGT
Source organism: Eubacteriales bacterium (assembly GCA_045629205.1). Taxonomy (GTDB): domain Bacteria; phylum Bacillota; class Clostridia; order Oscillospirales; family UBA644; genus JAZQLP01. The sequence goes on along the minus strand of JAZQQT010000047.1, from coordinate 7,213 downwards.
CCCTTCTCGGTTGTCGGCCGCTCATCCTCCGATTTCATGCCGGGCGAAGGTCTTTCGGGCTTTGCGAAGCACGCGATCGCCAACGCGTATAATGCGGTCAGTTATGGTGAACTCACTGTCCCCGATTACGACATGTTCTGGTCAGGCGAGGATGTCGGCTTGGCTTCGGCTGTTCTCCGCTTTATTTCGGGCGGTCCTTTCTATCTTTCCGATAAACTTGGTGAGACAAATCCCGACGTAATCAAACCCTTCCTCGAAGAAGACGGAACGCTTATGCAGTGCGAGCTGATCGGAAAACCGACATTCGACTGTCTCTACAACGACCCGCTCAGATTCAGGGCTCCGCTTAAGATATGGAACAGATACAAAGGCGATTACTTCGTGGCGATCTTCAATTTTAACGACACCGAGATCTCCGCCCGCGCTCAGGGATGCTGCTTCCCCGACATCGAGCATTATGACTACAGAGTAACCGAATTTTTCACGCCGGGATGGGATTATATTGCCGACTGGGACAGCGGTCCCCTCGTTCTTCTCAAACCGGGCGAATTCAAACTGTTCAGATACACCGCTATCAAAGATAATTAAAGGATACATCTGAAAATGCTTCTCACACTTTTTCTCTCTTTTCTGAAAATAGGCGCCTTCACCTTCGGCGGCGGTTACGCCATGGTGCCGCTTATTCAGAAAGAAGTAACCGAAAAACACGGCTGGATAACCGACGGGGATATGCTCGACATCGTCGCCATAGCCGAATCCACACCGGGGCCGATAGCCATCAATACAGCGACCTTTGTCGGCTACAAGGTCGCCGGCTTTTGGGGTGCTTTTGTTTCTACTCTCGGTGTCATTCTGCCTCCGTTCGTTATCATTTCGCTCATTTCCGGCTTTTTATGGCAGTTCCGCGAAGTCAGGGCGGTATCCTACGCCTTTGCGGGAATTCGCGCCGGAGTGCTTGCGCTTATCGTAAAAGCCCTTGTTTCCCTTTACAAAAAAGCGCCGAAAAACGCTTTTTCATATGTTATTATGGCAATTTCTCTTCTCATACCCACATTTTTCGATATCAATGTGATTTTCGTCATAATCGCCTGTGCCGTCGCCGGAATAATCTTCTCGTTCGCGGCAAAAAAGACGGACGGAAATAAAAACTGATTATACATATCGTCCTTGAAAACCGGGCGATTATCGGGGCTTAACATGGAAACATCCATTACCGTTATCATAATAATTATCGCGGTCTGCATCCTGCTTTTCGCGATATTCGCGCTTGTCGCAAAAAAATTCTTCGGCGGAGGGACCGAATACGACGCGGAATACATCCTCCGCGATCAACCCGAGCTGCTTGAAAAGGTAGTCTGCGGCAAGAAAGACCTTGAAAAATATACACCCGAAGAAGTAAAAATCATGTCGGATGACGGGCTCTCGCTCTGCGGACTGCTGTATTCTCCGGAAGCAAAGACGGACACTACTGTCATCTGCATGCACGGATACCACAGCGACAGCAAAAACGATTTCTGCACCGCCATCGGCTATCTCCTCGGGCTCGGTTTCAACGTTCTCACCGTAAGTCAGAGAGCCCACGGAAAAAGCGAAGGGAGATGTCTGACCTTCGGGATCAAAGAAAAGGACGATTGCCTGCAATGGTGCCGATACACGGTCTCCCGCTTCGGTGATAATTCAAAAATCATTCTCGACGGCGTTTCAATGGGCGCGGCAACAGTGACCATGGCGGCGGACAGGTCGGTGGGACTGCCCGAAAACGTAAAGCTTATCGTCGCCGACTCCGGATATTCTTCCCCGTGGGATATAATCTGTGACTTTGCAAAAAGGAATTATCATCTGCCGGCGTTTCCTACCGTGCATATTTTAAGACTTGTCACAAAGATTATTTACGGCTTTGACATAAAGGAGGGCTCCTCGGTCGAGGCGGTCAAAAACACCGATATTCCGATCTTCTTCGCCCACGGCAAAGCCGACGATTTCGTTCCCTACGAAATGGCGGAACGCGTCTCCGGTGCCTGCGCTTCAAACCACCTCCTTTTCAGCGCCGACAACGCAGGGCACGCGCTCGCCTTTCTGGTAGATTCAAACGGCTACAAAGCCGCCCTCGAAAAATTCATAAAAGAAAATCTATAATAAAGCAACGGAACAAAATCCATGACTTATCTTATTCTCTTTTTAACATTCTTTCTCATCGGCGCCTTCACCTTCGGCGGAGGCTATGCAATGCTGCCCCTTATCGCCGACGCGGTAAGCAAAAACGGCTGGGTATCTGATTCCGAAGTGCTTGATTTTATCGCCGTGAGCGAGTCCACGCCGGGACCCTTTGCCATCAATATGGCGACCTTTGTCGGCATAAAAACAGCCGGACTCCCCGGCGCCGTATGCTCAACGCTCGGAGTTGTCCTGCCATCCTTCGTTATCATTCTCATAGTCGCCCGCTTTTACGAAAAATACAAAACGAACGGCATCGTAAGCGGCGCCATGTCGGGGCTTCGTCCGGCGGTTATCGGGCTTATCGGGTCTGCGATCCTCACATCGTCAAAAACGGTTTTCTTCCCCGACGGTTTCCCCCCGCTTTCGGGGCTCGCGGCAACAGTCTTTTCGGTTCCGTTTTTAATGTCACTCGCCGTATTTGTTCTCTGCCTTATCCTCGCCCTTAAAAAGAAAAGCCCGATTCTCATAATAATCGTCTCCGCGGCAGTCGGTATCGCCGTCGGCTACGCATCGGAATTAATAAAATAACAGAAGAAATAAAAATGAAAAAACAGATATCAGCAAAAAAAATAATCGCAATCCTTCTTGTTTCGGCATTTCTCTGCGCCTCTTTTTACGGCTGCGCGCAGACCGAACCGCAGAGAAAAGAAACAAAAACATATAACGTCACCGTTCAGGGCTCCGTTTTCGGCGGCGCCGACGACGACAGGATATCACTCACGGTTGCCTTTGACCCGACATGGATCACCGAAGACGACAACGGGACATACAACGGCGATCTTGCCGCTTTTGCCGCCGTTCTCAGCGACGACGTGTATTTCCGCAAAAAAGACCTTGACCGCGGCACCCAGAACCGTGTTATATACGAAGGCGAAAACGAAGAAGAATACGACTGGACGGCTTTCCTGAAAGAAGTCGGTTTTTCGGAGGTCGAGTATATCGAATCATATAAAGCCCGCGAATACTCGGGCGACTCAAACGACAGCGCCACTCTTCTCCTCGCCCACACCGTATCGGACGAAAAATACGATATCTTCGTGTTCGTTCTCCGCGGCTGCTTCTCGGCGCAGGAATGGATAAGCGTGTATGATCCGGGAAGTCCGGACGAAAATTATGTCGCGATAACGGGAGAACATTCCGAATGGACCGACGAAAAAGCATACAAAGGTCTTGATATTGCGAAAAACCGCGCTATGAAGTTTATAGACGATTTTATTGAAAAATACGGAAATCCCGAGCTGGAAGACTGCGTTCTTGTCACCGGACATTCCCGCGGCGGCGGTCTCGCCAATATGATAGGCGCCGAGATGGAAGGCAGAAAAAGCATCCGTTCCTGCACCTACACCTTCAACGCTCCCGGCGTGACACTTAACGCAAATGCCGGCGAATACAGGACCGTATTCAATATTTACGACAAAAACGATTATTACATTGATCCGATGCCTTTCGCAAACGAAAAATTCCTTCGCTACGGCAAAGATGTTTCGGCCGCGGTTGACGGTTCGTCCGAAATCAGAGCCGAGATTGCACGCCTCAAAGGCCGCGACGATTTTATCGGCATGACAGCCGAAACAAAAGCCGAATTTGCGGAAATGTTCGGCAGGCGCTTCCCCGACAGAAGCTCATTATATGTAATTAAAACCGTAACCGAAGCCTTCGACAGCGAGCAGGAAGCCATTGCCCGCGCCGAAGAGTGCATCTCCCTTATCGGATCGCAGGGACTCGGACTTGAGCCTCTCTGCCGTATTCTCGGAAGCGACGGCAACCCGCTGTCGGCGGACGGAGCCGAGCCTGCTCAGGCAGTCACATTAACCGACGACGGGAAATACAAGGTATCGCTCTCATACTGCGACGGCGCGCTCCTGACATCGTTTGCGAAATCTCTTGCATACGGCGAAGCCGCATATCAGGGTGTGCTTCAGCTCTTCCGGCAGGAAAACAATGCCTGCGCCGTTCTCGATATCCTCATGTCAAACGCGGCGGGTATCGGCGGCGGACATCTGCTGATAAACAGCTTTGTCATCAGTCGTTACGGCAATGTAAAGTAAAACAACTTTATACGGAATATAATAATACAAATACGGTTTATCAAAGGAATATAATAAAATGAAATGCGTCAGCTGCGGCAGTGAAAATCAAATAAAAGCCGATTACTGTAAATTCTGCGGAGAAAAGTTTTCTGAAGACACGAAAAAAGCCGCTTACGGCAAAACCGTTTACGGCAGAATCGACCGCTTTCTGGAAATGAAATCATGGATAACTCTCGGAAAGATCACGGGGAATCCCATCGTCAGAATCTTAATAATTCTCCTGCTTGCCGTCCTTGTCTTTGTAAATATCAGAGCAAACGGCAGCAGTCTGACCATAAAGGACAAGGCGGATTACGACCTTGCCTACAATCCCGAGCTTGCGGAATACTATGTAATGACCGATTTATCCGAAGTCGATCTCTCGGTTTACGTTCCGAAAAAAACTGCGGATATCCTTCTTAACGTATACAACGGAGAAACGCTGCTCAACACCTCCGAAATCGTCGAAAAAAACCGCGTTACCGTCACAAAAAATGCCGGCTGGAGATACAGCATAGTCGCCGATTACGAAAACGGCAGCTCCGAAACGATAACATTCTTCGTTTGCGGAAAGGAGGCAGAGCAATGAATTCCGGAAAAATATTCTGCATCCATTGCGGCACCTGCAACGACATAAAAAACGACACCTGCCCCAAATGCGGAAAAAAGCTGAATGAAGAAGAAAATCTTTTAAAGGATTTTCTTACCGACCACATCAAGGATGATATAAAGGGCAAGCTGCAGGACAGCGTATACGACACCGTAAAAGGCTGGCTTTTATCACATCTTTACGGCTGTCTCGTAACGGTCAGTCTCATCGCCGTGATAGGCACGGGGATATCGGCTGTCGCGTCCCGACCGAAAAAGATAATGCAGCGGCCGGAAGAACTCCGCCGCTACGAAGCGCCCGAGGAAAATCCGCCGGAAAAGAACCCGTCCGAGGAAAATCCACCCGAGGAGCAGGAAACAAATGGCTTTGACCTGAGAAAGGCATCGTGGGATTATTTAAAAAACGCCTTTGAAACAGGTTTGTTGGTTAACGACGAACCTTTCATGCAATTCGTTAGTTGCGAAACGGAGATACCGGGAGCCGCAGAAGCATACGTGATTCACAGAACCGAATACACTTACGATGAAACGAAAAACGAAAGCTATATCGGAAGCATCACATTTTCCGACGGGACCGAAGTCAGCGTATGGCTTGAACTCGTCGACGGCGACATCGTAACGACCTATAAATACCGCGACGGCTCGTCCTGCACCGTTTATCCGGACGGACGGATCGAGGGAGAACTGCGAGAGGATATTTATCAATAAACTTTTCTGGAGTATTGAAATGTTTTTCAGAACACGAAAAAACAAAAAAAGATATTCGGTATTGGTTTTGCTGATTCTCGCGGCGTTGACGCTTTCCGGCTGCCGGTCCCGGAATGTCGGAGATGACACGCCGATAACGTCAATTTCCGACCTTAACGGAAAAACGGTTGTCGTGCAGAAAGGCACGCCCTATGCGGAGCTGATCAAAGAAAACGAAGCTCTGTCCGATGTGAAAATCGAATATTACCTTTCCAACTCCGACGGTCTCGCCATGCTTGTCAACGGAAAGGCCGATGCGCTTGTAACCGACTTCTGCGCGGCGCAGGCTATGGCAAACAGATATTCCGGATTTGTGATTCTCAACGAGTCCCTCGACACCGCCGATTACGGTTTTGCCTTCCGCAAAGGCGATCCCGTTATGGCATTATTCAGCGAGGTCATCAGAGAAATGAAAAAGGACGGCAGACTCGCGGCAATAACGAACAAATGGCTCGGCGGAGATTATTCCCAAGCGACCCTTCCCGAACAGGATTGGCCGGGGCTCAACGGCACTCTGGATTGCCAGGTCTCGCCGGAAATGGAACCGATCTGCTATCCCGACGGAACCGACGTTACGGGGCTCGACGTGGATCTGCTGCTCAACATCGCCCGCGAGCTGGACTATCACATAACCTTTACCACAAACTATTTTTCCGATATGCTGCCGCAACTTGTGGCAGGATACACCGACATCGTCGGATCTGCGCTCACTATAACCGACGAGAGAAAAGAATCCGTTGATTTCACCGAATCGTATCTCTCCGACGATACCGTTCTGCTTGTCCGCAGAGGCGGGAATACCTCCGGCGAAGGCTTCTTTTTATCACTTATAAACAGCTTCCGGCGTGTATTCGCCGAAAACGGTCACTGGCAGGATATTCTGATGGGTATCGGCAGAACGCTGCTTCTTACCGTTCTTACCGTCACCACGGGGCTGATTTTCGGCAGTCTCCTCTTCGTTTGGGGATACACCGAAAGCAGGATATCAAAGACGGTGATTTCGATTCTGAGCTGGCTGTTCACAATGATGCCGACCTCAACCTGGCTTCTCATAATGTATTATATAGTTTTTGCCGGACAGTCGGGCTCGGCGTCGTTCTGGGCGGCGACGATAGCGTTTACGGTATATCTCGGATTCACCGTATGCTCCCTTCTGCAAAGCAATGTGGACGGAGTCGGTATCGGGCAGTCCGAGGCGGCGTATTCCATGGGCTACAGCCGTTTCAAAGCCCTCCGTCTTATACTGATACCGCAGGCGCTCCCGGGATTTCTCGACGATCTGCAGAACGCGGTCGTTTGCCACATCAAAGACACGTCGATCGTCGGAATGATCACGGTGCTCGACATCCAGCAGGTGGCGGACCTTATCCGCGCCGAAACAATGGACCCGTTCCTCACGCTGATATTCACGGCAGTCATATATATCCTTTTATGCTGGGGCGGCAGCGCTTTGGTGCGGAGCATCCGGCTGAGCAAACTGTTTGCGCCAAAAACCGAAGCCGATATACGTAAAAAGATCATGAAAGGAATGACGAAATGATACAGGTCGAAAAGCTTACAAAAGAATTTGA
>JAZQQT010000046.1:0-4489 GCA_045629205.1 Eubacteriales bacterium | reverse complement strand
ATTTAAGCGATCCATTTTGTTACCTCCGGTGTTTTGAGTTTGGTCGCTTAAATTATACCACAGGTTTCAATCTGAATCTTTTTTTTTGCTTCTTTGGAATCTTTATTTTACTACTTACCTAAAAACGGGGGGGGGGTATTTTTCGACTTTTTTTCAAAAATACTGGCGAGAGGGCCGCGAAATGCTTCGCAAGTGAAGTTTTTGCTTACGCAAAAGTGAAATATTCGACTTTCGTCGAATGTGAAATATCGGGCGCTGCCCGACGTGAAATGTTTGCTCTGCAAACGATAAGTTATCGGCTTGTCAGCCGATGATAAGATAAAAATATCAATGCTTTTTATTCTGTAACTTAGGATTGAGCAGCGGCAAAGGACGAAGGACTGCCGCTTTCCTCAACTTTGTGCAAAGCACACAACATCACTGTGAGCAGAGCGAACAACATCACAAGCCAAAGGCGGCATCACTTTTGCGTAAGCAAAAACATCACTTCATAAAAGAGAAGCACGGATATCCGGCTTCGGCACAACTTCAAGTTTTGCCGCATCAAGATACTGTTCGCCGCAGAAATGAATGAGATTGTATTTATTGTTCTCCATACGCGGAAGCCAGTATTCGATAAATTCGGTGTATTCCTTCTCGTTAAGTCCTGTTTCGGGCAGTATTTTTTCAAAGAATTCACGGGTTTGATTTCCCGCAATACAGAATCCTTCGGTTATTGAAAATTCACCGTTCGGAACGCCCTCCCAGAAGAGATACGGGTAGGTGTTTCCGTCGTCGGCAACGAGACTGCCGACCTTTCTATATATATAGACGTAAAAATCGGGTTAAAGTTTCGTATTTTCGAGATAATTCACAATTTATTCAAAAATCAAGACAGATACACATTCAATCCAAAGCGGCATCGTTTTTTTATATGGCAAAAAACTGACTCTTTATTATCATTAAATAAAGCAGAGAAGCACGGATATCCGTGCTTCTCTGCTTTATGCGTTTTTAATTATCCGACCAAATCAGTTTTCTTCGTTTTTCTTTCTTGCGAAGAATACGACTGCGAGCGCCGTAACGGATGCCATACATACAGCTGCCCAAAGAGTGAAGCTGTCGGTATCGCTTGTTTCGGGGTTGGATGTGTGGGTATTTGTAATAATATATCCGGTAGAGGAATCGCCTACAATTGCGACAGAGTAGGTTCCTTTTCCGTCTTCGCCCGTAACGATATCGGTAGTAACTTCTTTAACAGTGTAATTTACAAGCTGACCGTCTTCGTATTTGCTGAGGTTATCGAGAACCGCGGACCAACCGTTATCTTCACTGAGAGTAATAACAACATTTTCAAGTTCAACCGCTTCTTCGGTTCCGACCTGTTTAAGTAATTTTACATTGATACTTTCGGGACGGATGCCGTCTTTGTTGTTGTCGTCATCCCAAACCTTCTTGACAGAAACCGAGATGAGCTCGGAGGAGTTTGTTACGGTAAGAACTCTGCCGTTTGCGATGTAATCGGCTGCCGTTCTGCCGGATGTGACGAATTCGATATCAAGAGCATACGATTTTTCGAATGTGCCTGTTGCTTTGTTAAATTTAACGTCGAAGTCTGTTTTGTCTGCGCTTGCAACAACCGTATAAACGGTATCGGAAACAACATATCCGACAGGAGCGAATTTCTCAACAAGAGTATATGTTCCGGCTTCATATATATCCACATATGCTTTTCCGTCGGCTCCTGTTGTGAAGTTGACAGATTTGCCGTTTTTATCCGTGAGAACGAATGTTGCGCCTGCAAGACCCTTTCCGGTCTTTGTTGCCGCATCGACTTTATTGATATAGAAAGCAACTGAATTATTTGTTTCGGTTACTTTTACGGTGTTTACGATATCGGTTCCGTCGTAGGCGGTCGTATATCCGTCTACCGCAGACTGCTCGATAGTGTAAACGATAAGATTTCCTTCGGTATCATACTTGGGTAATCCGTTTGCATCCCATGTCCAGTTATCCGCTTCTGTTACGATAATCGGATCACCGACCTGAACTCTGGATTCGCCTTCGCCCTGATAAATGATAATGGTAATCGAATCGGGTCTGGAGGTGTCTTTAATGTCTTCGTCGCCTTCCCATGTCAGGCTTCCGTCAATTGAGATAAGCTCGATATTGGTTACGTTATAACCGTCAACTATTGCCTTATATCCGTCAACAGTAAGTTCACTGACAGAATAAGTGATTTCGACGCCGTTATCATATTTGTAAAGATTGTCGAATACATATTTCCAATCTGCTTCGGCAGATGTTGTTGCTGTTGCGGTTACAACAGTTTCATCACCGACTTTGCCTGCAAGTTTAATAGTTACAGTGCCGGGACGTTTGCTGCCGTCTGTATCACGCCAGGTCTTTACGCCTTCGATCTTAATCAATGCGGAAGTATGCGTATTGGAAACAACTGTATAATTTTCCGATTCGGACTGTGAATACTGCGGAACACCGTAGTTATCGTCCAATGTGCCGTCGATGATCTCGCTGCCTTCGGAGTCAAGTTCGATTATTCCGTAAAGATACTTGTAACCGTCTTTATATTCATCCATATCGGGAACGGTGACCGTCCAAGTATCGCTTGCCTCTGCAGGTTTGTTTACGGTAAAGACTTTCTTGCTTTCGCCGTCCATTACATATTCTGTTTCGCCGCCCTTGATCTGTCTGATAAGATGGAATGAAACGGAATCGGGTCTCTTGCCGTCTCTGTTCGAATCGTCGTTCCAGTTTATCGTAATATCAACATCGACAGTCTTTGTTTCGTCTGCTACGATAATCACACCGTCTTTTGCTCCGATCACGGTGAGATCGTAAACCGTCTGCCAGCTTCCGTCCGCATTCTGCTGCGCACTTACGATAGCCTTGCCTACTTCGACTTCATAGGAAGCATCGCTCAGCTTGTAGCCTTCGGGAGCTGTTGTTTCTTTGATCACATATTTACCGATTTCGGTTCCGTCAGTAAAGGTATATGCTGAAAAACCTTTATTTCCGGTTTCGGTAAATTCAGCAATCTTTGTCGTTCCGTCTGCACTGTAAAGAGTGAAGATCGCGCCGTCAAGAGAATTGCCGGTAGCGGAATCGACTTTCTTGACCGTTACGGTTACGGGATTGAATACTCCGTTACCTATGGATACGTTATTGACAATATCGTATGTATCTGCGGGATATTCCGTTGTATAGCCTTTTAATGCGGTTTCTCTTACTGCATATACAATCTTTTCGCCGTCTCTGTATTCGGGAAGATTTGCAAAGCTGTATTTATATTCACCGGCTTTGTTTGCGATTACGGGGTTTACAAGTCCGGGGATATCAACCTTGACTTCTTTGCCGTCGATGATTTCAACGAGTGTGACTTCCACTTCTTCGGGTCTTGCATAACCCGCGATGTTTTTGAAATCATCGTCTGACCATGTAACAGAACCGGAAGCGGTTACAGACGCCGATTTATCCGTCACATCGAGAACACCGTCTTTGTAATCGGCAGCAGAGCCGTTTGCGGTTGTTGATTCTACGGTAAGATTAAGTGTCTTTTTATAAGTATCGTTTCCTTCAAGATATTCAACTGCGGTCACAACTGATGTTTCGCCGATAACAACGGTATAAACCGTATCGGAAACAACATATCCGGCAGGAGCTGTTTTCTCTTTGAGAGTATATGTTCCGGGAGCGGATACCGTGATGGTGACCTTGCCGTTTTCAGACGTTGTATAGTCTGTTCCGACGGATGATCCCGATTTTGTAAGGGTATAGACTGCGTTTTTAAGTCCCACACCCGTTGAGGAAGCTCCGTCGATTTTTTTGATATCAAAAGTAACGGTGTTATATGCTTTTGTTGTTTTTACCGTATTTTTAATATCTGTTCCGTCGTATGACGGCGTATATCCGTCTATCAAATCTTCTTTTATGCTATAAACAATGAGATTACCTTCGGTATCATATTTCGGTAATCCGCTGACAGCCCATGTCCAATCATCTGCTCCGGTTACGGTAATGGGTTCGCCGACCTGAACTTTTGAATCTCCGCTGCCCTGATAAATAATAACGGTAACGGAATCAGGTCTTGAAGTATCCTTGATATCGTCGTCGCCTTCCCATCCGATGTCGCCGCCGACAGTGATAAGCTCAATATTGGTTACATTGTATCCGTCTACTATTGCTTTATAACCGTTAACGGTGAGCTCGCTTACGGTATAGACGATTTCGACACCGTCTTTATATTTGTAAAGATTATCGAAAGAATATTTCCAACCCAGGGAAGCGTTGGTGTCACATTTTTCGTTAACAACAGTTTCGTCGCCGACTTTTCCGACAAGATTGATGGTAATGCTGCCCGGACGTTTGCTGCTGTCGGTATCACGCCAGATCTTTGTGCCTTCAATCTTAACCGTTCCGAGAGTCTCTGTGTTCTTTGCTATCGTGTAGTTACCGTTGCTGTCCTGTGAATACAGAGGAGTACCGTAGTTTG
>JAZQQT010000045.1:0-14698 GCA_045629205.1 Eubacteriales bacterium | reverse complement strand
ATCCTTCGCAGTATCGGCGCATCGAAGAAAGACATCAGAAGAGTCTTTAACGCAGAGACGCTTATCGTGGGATGCGTTGCCGGACTCATAGGAATAGGAGTAACTCTGCTGCTGCTCATCCCCACAAATATCATTATAAAGTCATTGACGGGAATAGTTAACGTCGCTGTTCTGCCGCTTAACGGCGCAATATTCCTCGTTATGATCAGTATGATACTCACACTTATCGCAGGTCTTATTCCTTCAGGTCTTGCGGCAAAGAAGGATCCTGTTGTGGCTTTAAGGACCGAATAAACACGATTTTACAATTTTATTACAATTTTCATCAATCAAAATACTTGACAATACAGACATCAACGATTAAAATGAAAACGTAAGATGAAATGCTCACCAAACAGAGATTCGTTTTATACCAAGTACTCCTTTTAGTTTTGTTGTGTGTTTGGGTGTTACAAAAGTTGTTGCGGATTCGCTTCGCGGCAACTTTTGTTCCCTTTTCAAGGCTTATAAACAAGGAGTCAATCAATGAAAAACATTATTATCAGCACCGACGGAGACGGACTCGTTTATTCCGTTTCCGATGACATTGCCGATAATCTCGGGCCGATTGTAATCAACGCTCCCACGATGCCGGACAATTACAAAAACTGCGTAAGTCTTAATTTCCGAAACCATATAAACTAAAAAACATTTTTTCAGGAGCTATCAAATGAAAAAAACACTGTCATTCTTGTTATGTCTTATCTTTCTTTTTTGCATGACGGCATGCGGCGAAACAGATAACCGAATCAATGACGTTGTCGTTCTGTTTACAAATGACGTCCACTGCGGAATAGACGAAAGCATCGGATATGCCGGACTTTCGGCTTACAAAAAAGACATGAACGAAAAATACCGTTATGTTGTGCTCGCCGATTGCGGGGACTTTTCGCAGGGCGAATACGAAGGCGCCGTTTCACGCGGTGAATATATTGTTGATATAATGAACTCAGTCGGATACGATTTCGCAATTTTCGGCAACCATGAGTTTGACTACGGAATGGAACAGCTCAAAAAGAACGTTATGCAATCAAATGCGCAATTCCTTAATTGCAACATAACTTATACCGGAAACGGCGAAGACTGGATGAGCACGGAAACAAAGCCTTATGAAATAAAGACCTACGGAAAAATCAAGGTCGCTTTTATCGGCGTTTCGACTCCATGGTCGATTTCCTATTCCACGCCGACAAAATTTATGGAAGACGGCGAATACGTTTACGATTTCGGTCAAACCGGCGGCGGACAGCATTTTTATGATATCGTGCAGAAAAACGTCGACGAATGTCTTGCTGAAGGTGCGGATTACGTTGTGGTTCTTTCACATCTCGGAATCGATACTGCCGCAGATACGCCTTTCACTTCTCTTGAGCTTATTGAAAATACGACAGGAATCGACGTTGTGCTTGACGCGCACACGCATATCGAAGCTTCATGCTGGATCCGACAGAATAAAAACGGTGAAGACGTGCTTCTTTCTTCTACCGGAACAAAACTTAACAATATCGGCAAGCTTGTTCTTTCGGAAAACGGGACTGCAGCGGTAGGATACATAGACAATTATGAAAAGAAAGATGATTCCATTACCGAAAAAATCACGGAAATCAGGGCAAATTTTGAAAATCAGCTGAAGACGGTTGTCGGGCATGTTGATTTTGACCTCTTATGCAGCGATGCCGACGGTATACGAATGATCCGTTCCAGAGAGATGCCGCTCGGAGACTTTGTTGCCGATGCCTACCGCATAATAAGCGGAGCGGATATCGGTATGTGTAACGGCGGAGGAATCCGCGCGGATATAACAAGCGGAGATATCACCTATAAAGATATTTTGTCGGTCAGCCCTTACGGAAACACTCTGTGTGTTGTAAAAATAACGGGGCAGGAAATAGCCGACATGCTTGAATATTTCTATCGCTACGTTCAGAACGAATATAAAAAAGACGGAATGGCTTTCGGTGAAGACGGAAGCTTCCAACAGGTTTCCGGACTGAAATTCACTGTTGATACCACAATCGCAAGTTCTGCGGAAGCGGATGAGAACGATGCGTTTACGGGAGTATCCGGAAATCGCCGCATTTCCGATATTATGGTTCTCAAAGACGGAGAATATTTACCAATAGACCTTTCGGCGACATACACCCTCGCTTCACATAACTATATGATAAAACAAGGCGGTTCCGGAATGATGTACTTCCTTGCGGATCATGAAATTGTTATTGACGAATCAATTTCCGATTATCAGGTTCTTATTGACTACATCAATGAACTTAACGGCGATTTGTCACAATATAAAACAGTTGACGACAGAATCACAATCAAATAACAAAAATCATTTTTATAAACACGGAAATTACATAATGGAATTAAATATATTATACCAAATTCAAAGCATACGCAGTGATTTTCTGGATTCGGTCATGGTTGCGGTATTCAATAACATTGTCGGTTCGATCGGCGAAATATGGATCATTCTCGGCATTATCCTCCTGCTGATCCCCAAAACACGGAAAACCGGAATATGTGTTTTAATCTCATACGGATTAGCATATTTTATAGGAGATATCATACTGAAAGACTTGATTGCACGACCGAGACCATGCGCAATAGATGAGACAATTGAACTTATCATAAAACGTCCGACATCATTCTCATGTCCGTCGGTTCACAGTATGCTCGCCTTTGCCTCCGCATCGGCGGTGTTCCGGTTCCATAAAAAAGCAGGGATCGCGGTTCTTGTTTTTGCAGCGCTTGTAGGATTAAGCAGACTGTATTTCTTCGTTCACTTCCCTACCGATGTATTATTCGGAGCGATTCTCGGATTTGCCATAGGAACAGCAATATGCTTTATCGCAAAAAAGATTGAACGGAAATATCTTACGAAACAACGCAAAGCAGCAAATTAACAGTAAAAAAAAACCTGCCGGTCGGCAGGTTTTTTTATCTTATCATTTTATCTTTTCCTGACAATGCTGTATCCGAGACCTATGATACCAACCACAATAACAACAATTGAGATAATAACAAAAATCGAATTACCGGACGGATCAGTCATAAATTGAGACGGATTATCGGGATTCAGATAAAGCATAACGGTGTCACCTTTATTCATCGATGAATCGTAATTCCCGTATTCGCAATCCGAATAGGTTTTTCCGTCATAAGAGTATTCCACGAATACATGATATTCGAAATCTTCCGGTCCGATACCGTCGGTTTCATCATACGTCGGCAGAAGTACTTCATCAATACGCGTGATCACTGCTTGAGTTTCGATATAATTTTCCGGAATAGGTTTGTTTAACGAAATTGCAATCACCAAAAATACTATTCCCAAAACCAGAATAAAAGCGAATCCCGCAATACCGTTGGGCTTTTTTACAATCGTTGTTTCCATAATACTCTCAAATATAATTGATTATGTTTTATCATAACATATTTTTACAGAACAGTCAATGACTTGCAGCGAAAATTATTTCCCGAAAAAAGACGGTTCTTGCCGGACCGTCTTTTTCTGTATTATACGCGATAATCCGGTCAGATCGTTACTTCGCGGTGTTCTTCGGCGGAACGATAGATACCGTCTATCATTCGCTGAACCGTTACCGCGTCGTCGATACCGGAAATCGGGTCGCAGTTATTATCCATACAATCAACGAAATGAACAAGTTCCTCGTAATAAAAATCGTTTCCGGGAACCTCCACGACTTCGTTGGTGACCTTTTCGCCGTCGTCACCGTAAACGGTGAGAGGATCAAATGTCGCGCCTGCCCTGTCGCCGTAAAGAACGGAATAGTTCGCTTCTTTGCCGTTGATAATCCATGATATATCCGCAGTCATGGTCTTGCCGCCCTCAAAGCGGAAAAAAACAAATGCGGAATCTTCGGTATTATACACATACTCACCGGTATCGGCGCCGTTCCAATCAAAAGTATCGTCGATATCATTCTTGCCGATACGGTAGGAAGTTTCCGCGGAAACAGTAACCGGCTTCGGTTTGCCCATAAGATACCATGTTCTGTCGATGGCATGAACACCGATATCGAGAACGGGACCGCCGCCCGCATAGCGTTTGTCGACAAACCAACCTCCGGGGGTGCCGCGACGGCGGACATAGGCTGTTTTTGCGGCATATATATCGCCGAAAACACCTTTATCGCGAAGTTCAATGAATTTCTGCTGTTCACTGCCGTAACGCGTGCAGACCGCGAGCATAAAGCGAACGCCTGTTTCCTTTATGACTCTCTGCATTTCAAGAGCCTGCTCAAGACTTGCAGCGCAGGGCTTTTCGCAGATAACGTCTTTGCCTGCTTTTGCGGCGGCGATAACAACGGGAGCATGAGCAGCCGTCCATACGCAAACGTCAACATAATCAAGATCGGGATGAGCGGCAAGCATGTCCTCAACAGACCCGTAATAATTCGGAACTCCGAATTTTTCGGCGGCAGCCTTTGCTTTTTCTATTTTAATATCGGCGCAGGCAACAAGATCAACTCTGTCCTTTAATCCCGATTCTGTGTAAGCCGGGAAATGTGCCATATCGGCAATACATCCGCAACCGACTATTCCGACTTTCCATTTTTTCATACCGTGATCCTCCAAAAGATTTTTATTTACATATATTATACAAAATTCATAAAAGAAATCAAGATAAATCGGCAAAAAAATCACTGCAATCATTAAGATTACAGTGACTTACTTCTATGTCATTTCAGTTTGTCGGCAAACAGAATACCCACGGCTTCGGGAGCGCCCTTTGCAATAATCCTGCCGTAAAAATCGGTCACGGAGTTTTGTGAACGACTGTAATAACCGAGTATTTTGCCGTAGAAATCTCTGACGACTATATCGCCGTTTGATTTGTCCTCAAGTTTTGCCACGATGACACCGTAAAAGTTGGTTACAGAGCGGTCCATTACAGTTCAGTTTCCTCTTTCTGTTCTTCCCGGGGCGCCTTCCATTCTGTGGGAAGACCGACCTTGAATGTAGTGCCTTTTCCGAGTTTACTTTCGACTTCGATACGTCCGCCGTGAAGATCGACGATCTGTTTTGCGATATTCAATCCAAGCCCCGTTCCGGTTTCGGAACCGCCGCGGGACTTGTCCGCCTTATAAAATCTGTCAAACAAATAAGGGATTTCTTTTTCGTCTATACCGATGCCGCTGTCTTTGATATCGGTAAACACAAGATTTTCGGCAACCCTGGTTGATACGATGATATATCCGTTCTCGGGAGTGAACTTGATGGCGTTGTCGAGAAAGATAATTATCAACTGACGGACACGGTCGTAATCGGCATATATCTGAGGAATCTCAGCGTGCTCATATATAAGATGTATCTTTTTCTCCGATGCTATCGGTTCAAAATTGGCAACCATACCGGCAAGAAGTTCCTCGAGATTCATGACCGACTGCTTGATTTTATTCGTTCCCGCTTTGAAGCGCGAAATATCGAGCAGGTCCCGGACAAGACGTTTGAGAGCCGAGGTTTCGTTATAAATACGGCCGTAGCAATTCTGGATTTCTTCCGGGTCGGTGATAATACCGTCCTGCAGCATCTCCATTGAGCCCTGAATGATCGTAAGCGGTGTGCGGAATTCGTGGGAAACATTGGCGACGAATTCGTTACGGAGTCTTTCGAGACGTTCGGATTTACTGATATCGGATACGATTACGAGAACGCCGTTAGACATATTGTCGGTCGAAATACGGGAAACGGTAAAACGCAGTATTTCGTCACCTTCATGAACAACCGTTCTGCTTTCACCGTCTTCGATCGTGGCAAGAATCGTCTCCTTGACCTCGGGATACTCCATATAATCTTCTTTGCATATTTCAAGAAGAGCGGCGTTATATTTAACGAGACGGAGATTTTCGTCGTATGCGGCAAGTCCGTCGGAAATATTGTTTATAATGTTGTTGAGCTTTACAGTCTCGTTTTGATATTTTGTAATGGAACGCTTGACTTTCGAGGTCAGATCGTTGATGCTTGTGCCAAGTCCGGCAAGCTCGGTAGTATCGGGAAGCTCCACTCTCGTATCGTAATCGCCTTTTACGATTTTATACGCGGTATCTTTCATCTCGTTTATCGGAGTTGTGATTTTAAGAGAAAAGACAACTGCGACAACAAGAGCGATAATAAGAGAAATAACAAGCGCAATAAGAAGAATACCGCTCGCCTCGGAATACAGATCGGTCGTATCGGACAGAGATCCGTTAAGGACTACAGCACCGACGATGACATAGGGTATATCCGAATCGTCTTTAAGAATGTAATACGCGTCGTTTTCTTCGCGGTAATAGGACCCGTCGATATAACCGAGAGCGGAAATTTCTTCGGCTGTTACGGATTTGTCGGCTTTAAGAACGGGAACGATGACCGAGAGCGTTCTTTCATTAAGGGCATTTGAAAAACATTCGGTCACGGATTGCTCGCCGAAAACCATGGCGCGGCTGATAAGCCGCTGACCTTCATCGGTGAGATGTTCCCACTTCTGGGGCCACATATCCGGATCTGCATTTGCGAAACCGGGATTGTCAGGTGAGCCGTTGATTACCCACGGGGTAGCGTCTACCGATTCCTTTACAAAGGAATTGAACGCCGCCGAAAAATCCGCATTTTCGTCAAGTGCAACAAATTCCGCCATACTCTCTGCGCCCGAAACGAGCGCCTTTTCTTTCTTGGCATAAGTCATGCGCGAAAAAGCGATAAGAAATACGACGGAAGTTACTATAAAAACCAAAGCCGTAACGCTTATGAAAAGCGTTACAAGCTTTGAAGAAATGCTTTTAAGCATAATTATTTGATTTCGAATTTATAACCGACGCCCCAGACGGTCTTGATATCAAATCCGGCGGACTGATCGAGATTGAGTTTTGTTCTGATTCTCTTGATATGAGTATCAACGGTTCTGGTATCGCCGAAATATTCGTAGCCCCAGATATTTTCGAGGAGATGGTCACGTGTGAATACGCGACCCGGATTTGTAACGAAGAGCCAGAGAATTTCGATTTCTTTTTTTGTGAGAACTACGGGAGCTCCGTTTACGGAAGCTTCGTAGCTGTTCATATCTATACAAAGACCGGCAACTTCGACTCTCTTGTTCTTTTCATCGGCAACATCGTCGGTAACTCTGCGAAGAACCGCCTTGATTCTTGTCATTACTTCACGGGGGCTGAATGGCTTGAGAACGTAATCGTCTGCGCCGTATTCAAGACCCATGATTCTGTCTGCTTCTTCGATTTTTGCGGTTACCATGATAATCGGGACATTTGATGTCTGACGAATCTGCTTGCAAACGTCAAAGCCGTTCATTTTCGGCATCATAACATCAAGAAGAATTAAAACGGGATTATACTCTTTCCACATTTTGAGCGCCTGCTCGCCGTCGTATGCGCAAATGGATTTGTATCCTTCTTTTTGGGCATAGATTTTGAGAATATCGACAATATCCTTATTGTCATCAGCGATGAGAATTGTCTTTTCCATTGATGAATCCTCCGATAAAATATTTCTTTTTTGTAAAAATTATACTTATATAATATAACTCTTATTAAACAAAGATATTATTGTTTTTTGACAAGTTTATGTCTTTTTTATGTTGCTTACAAATAATATACAATCGACATAACAAGGGAAAGCAACAACGACACACAAAGAAGCGCGGCTATAATCACGACAAAAATCTTTTTTGCTTTGGGGGACACGGTTAATTCCTTTCTTCAGTTACAGCGGCATCGGAAGCAGCGTCTATGATTCTGGCAGCTTCTTCTCTTGCATCGGCGATAATCTGATCTGCGGTTGACGCAACGTCAAGGTATTTTTTATAAGTGGTTTTATATTTATCAATGCTCTGACGGAAAATTTTTATCTGCTCTTCTTTCTGGAGCACCTGAACTTCGGCATCGGCAAGTCTGTCGCGCAATGAAGTGTAATACTGTTTTTCAGCCTCAAGCATACAGATTTTTTCGATAAGCTCATTTATCTGCTGCTCCTGTTCGAGAATTTTCTTCTCACTGTCGGCAAGTCTGACGGCTAAAGCTTCATTTTCATCGTTAAGTCCTGCCTGGTCATGCGCAAATCTGATAGCCTCTTCGGCATCGCGGATCAATGTACCGGAATCGGATTTGTATTTCTCGAATTCGGCCGTAACATCCTCCAGCTCTTTTTTTTGCGTTTCAAATGCCAGATCCTTTGCCGCAACGGCTGACTGAAAATCAAGGCATTGCCGTGTGGTTGTTTCCAGTTCTGCAGACACTTCACGGAATTTTTCGAGAACCTCGCCTTTGTCGATAATATGCTTTTTATCAAGTTCGGCAATATAATCGTTGACATCGCGTTTATTGTAGCCGAACAGCGATTTGCGGAACAGTATGTCTTTTCCCATATTAAACCTCGGAATTATTTGAAAGATCGGTTATGACCCTGCCGTAAAACGCCGCTGGATTTTCACGGAAACGTTTAACCATCATTTCGGCCTGAATGACCGTGGGGGCAAATATAGAGGCTGAAAACAGAGTTTCGCCGTCTTCCGTCAGGGCAAGAGTAACGGAATAACCGGTTCCGGAGACATTTTTGCAATAATCCGCCGAAACACAGAGATCCCGGCGCAAACGCAAGATCTCTGATGCCATCCGCGAAACGGTATTTTTGCGGAGAGTGACGGGAAGCATGCTCTGCAGCTGTTCGACGACCATTTTCCCGTCGGCAGTTGCTGATACGTAACGTATATTCCCGTCGGGGATAACGCGAAGAAGCCCTTCGTCCGAAAGTTCCTCAAAGCACTCTATGATATCGAGATTTCCGTTTTCCACTTCGGAAACCGATGAAAACAGGCTGTCTGAGGAAACGGCGGTACCTGCGGAAACAGCGGCAAACAGAAGCAATACACGCAGCTCGGTTTTTTCTAAACGCATATCTACCTCCTTTACACCCTTATGATTTTATTATAGCATTTCCACAATAAAATAGCAATACCGATTTTTATCTTTTTTTATTATTCGTAATTTTTTACAACATAATTATTGTTTTACTTGACAAACATATTATATTATTGTATGATACAAGACATTGCAGTCGGTATTATCCGACAATATTTTTCTGAAGGTGAAAACATGGCCAACACTAAAATTACCAAAAAAAATTACGCTAAAGAAAGAACATCTCCGGCAATCATCATAACGGTAATAGCTGCCGCAATCATTCTCATAGGACTGATTGCTCTTGCCGTTATCAGCAAAACGGGTGTATTCAACGAAAAGACAATCGCGATGAAAGTCGGCGATAAGGAAATCAACGCAATAGAATACTCATACTACTACACAACAGTTGTCAACAACTGGACAACCCAGTATCAGACATATCTTTCCGCTCTCGGATACGATTCATCAAAATCCCCGAAAGCGCAGACCACAAAATACGGCGACCAGAGCTGGGATCAGATGTTTGCCGAAATGACAAACACAAGCCTTACACAGGTCAAGGTTCTCGCGGCAGAAGCCAAAAAGAACGGTTTCCAGCCCGATCAGGACGCTATCGACGAAGCGATCAGCACAACCCGCAGTTATCTTGAGCAATCGGCATCCTACTACGGTTATTCGCTCAACAATTTTCTTAAATTGATGTTCAATAATACAAAAGGAATAACCATTGACAAAATCTCCGAATTCGTTGAGGAATCCGAGCTTGCCGCTCAATACGGCGAAAAGCTTAAAGGCGAAATAGAAGTTTCCGATAGCGAAATCGCAGATTATATCACCGAAAACAAGGCTGATTTCGCAAAACTCACATACAGATTCTACGATTACAAATTCGACACGGCCGCAGAAGGCTCAAAGGACGAAGCAAAAGCAAAAGCCGACGCGCACAAGGCAGCCGGAACTACAGCAGAGCTCTTTGAAAAATTTGTTCACGACACACTTAACGGTGATGAAGACGAAAAGAACGATGTAAAAGACGAAACCGATCTGACTCTCCGTTCAAGCTACACAGTTTCATATATCTCAGACGAAAATCTCCGGAAGTGGCTCATCGACGACGCAAGACAGGAAGGCGACACAACCGTTATTGAAAGCGAAACAAAATATACCGTAGTTTATTTTGTTGAACGCGCAATGGATGATTACAAACTCCGCGACGTCCGTCACATCCTTATTCTCGGCGACAAAGACAGTGACAGCAAAGTTTCCGACGAAGAATACGAAGCAGCAAAAACAAAAGCACAGGAACTTTTAGACCAATATAATAACGGCAAAAAAACAGAAGAAACATTTGCAAAACTCGCAACCGATAACACCGAAGATCCCGGTTCCAAAGAAAACGGCGGTCTTTACGAAGACGTTTACAAAGGTTATATGGTTCAGGAATTCGAAGATTGGCTTTTCGACGAAACAAGAAAAATCGGAGATACCGGTCTTGTTAAAAGCGATTACGGTTACCATGTAATGTATTTTGTCGGCGAAGGCGACAGATACTGCGACTACGTTGCAGAAAACACCCTCAAGAGCGACAAATACAACAGCCAGATCGAAGACATCGAAAAAGGTTACAATACCGAAATATTCGAAAATGAAATCGAAAAAATAACCTATTAATCGGCTGAACAGTATTTTCGGGAAGAGAAAAATTTTTCTCTTCCCTTTTGTTTTTTCTTGACCGTGGGTTGATTTTGTGATATTATATGATAGATTAGGGTAATATTTTATATAGATTTATTCAGAGGAACATATGAGCAAGGTTTATATACCGGAAGGATACAGATCCATTCTTACGGTCTATCAGACACAGGACGCCATAGGCGCGTTAAAAAAGATTTTCGAAGACAAACTGAGACATGAACTCAACCTTATAAGAGTATCCGCGCCTCTGTTTGTCCGTCCGTCCAGCGGTCTGAACGACGATCTCAACGGCTCCGAGCGGCCCGTAGTATTTGACCTTAAAGAAACCGGAGAAGACGCCGCAATAGTCCACTCTCTCGCAAAATGGAAGAGAATGGCGCTGTGGAAATACGACTTCCGCCCCGGAAAAGGTCTTTATACAGACATGAACGCCATTCGGCGCGATGAAGAAATGGACAATCTTCATTCCGTTTACGTTGACCAGTGGGACTGGGAAAAAGTAATTCTGCCAGAAGACAGAAACACGGAGTATCTTAAAGAAACAGTCCGCGGGATTGTCAGAGCTATTTACGACACGAACGTAGCATTAAAAAAGAGATTCCGCAAACTTACGACGGAAATCAATCCGGAAGTAACATTTATCACCACACAGGAGCTGGAAGACAGATACCCGGACCTCACGCCGAAAGAAAGAGAACACGCGATAGCGAAGGAATACGGCACCGTGTTCCTTATGCAGATAGGTGACGAGCTCAGATCGGGCAATAAGCACGACGGCAGAGCTCCCGACTACGACGACTGGTCGCTGAACGGAGATATTCTCTTTTGGGACGACGTTCTGAACCGGTCGATAGAAATTTCATCGATGGGTATAAGAGTTGACAAACCCACTCTTGAATATCAGCTCGGGAAATCGGGATGCGAAAGCAGAGCAAAGCTCCCCTTCCACAAAATGCTGCTTGACGGAACACTGCCGCTCTCTATCGGCGGCGGCATAGGACAGTCGAGACTTTGTATGCTGCTGCTCGGAAAAGCCCATATCGGAGAGGTTCAGGTTTCGGTATGGGACGACGAAACCGAAAAAGCATGCAAAGAAGCCGGAATTGTAATTTTATAACGGAGTAGATTATGAACGTTACTGAAATATTCGGGTCGATGGTCTTTAACGACCGGGCAATGAAAGAAAGGCTCACGGAAGACGCATACAAGGCTCTGAAAAGAACCATAGAAGAAGGCAGACGCCTCGACATCACGCTTGCGAGCGAAATAGCCGAGGCAATGAAAGACTGGGCAATAGAAAAAGGCGTTACCCATTACACACACTGGTTTCAGCCGATGACAGGCATAACCGCCGAAAAGCACGACAGTTTTATAACTCCCACCGGCGACGACGGGGTTATTATGGAATTCTCGGCAAAAGAGCTCGTAATGGGCGAATCCGACGCTTCATCATTTCCGTCCGGAGGTCTGCGAGCCACTTTTGAAGCCCGCGGATATACTGCATGGGATCCGACGTCATACGCTTTTATCAAAGAAAACACCCTGTATATCCCCACGGCGTTCTGTTCATACGGCGGACAGGCCCTCGACAAGAAAACGCCGCTTATGCGTTCGATGGAATTCCTTAACAAGCAGACAAAGCGGATACTTGCCGTATTCGGTATGAACGATGTTAAAAAAGTGGATACCATGACGGGCGCGGAACAGGAATATTTCCTTATAGACAAAGAAAAATACAGACTCAGAAAAGATTTGTCCTACACGGGAAGGACGCTGCTCGGCGCAATGCCGCCCAAAGGACAGGAGCTTGACGATCATTATTACGGATCGATCCGTCCCAGAGTAAAAGCGTTTATGAAGGAGCTTGACGAAGAGCTGTGGAAGCTCGGAGTTTACGCAAAAACAGAGCATAACGAAGCCGCTCCGTCACAGCACGAGCTTGCTCCGGTCTACTGTTCCACAAACACGGCGACAGATCAGAATCAGCTGATGATGGAAACGATGAAAAAGGTCGCCGACAAGCACAATCTTGCCTGCATATTCCACGAAAAGCCGTTTGACGGCGTTAACGGAAGCGGCAAACATATCAACTGGTCGGTTGCCACGAATACCGGCGTAAACCTCTTCTCTCCAGGCGATTCACCGGCGCAGAACAAGAGGTTCCTGCTCTTCCTCACCGCGGTAATAAAAGCGGTTGACGAATACCAGGAGCTGCTGAGGATCTCGGTTTCGTCGGCAGGTAACGACTGCCGTCTCGGCGCGGGAGAAGCGCCGCCGGCAATCATATCTGTCCATATCGGAGAAGAGCTCGAATCGGTCATCGAAGCCATTATAGAAGGACGCACCGCCCTTGATGCCGAACACGTTATTATGGGAACAGGAGTTCATGTTCTTCCGAAGCTTTCAAAAGACACTACCGACCGCAACAGAACGAGCCCATTCGCATTTACCGGAAACAAATTCGAATTCCGTATGCCCGGTTCATCATTCTCTCTTGCGGGACCGAATACAGTGCTGAATACGGCGTTTGCAAAAGAGCTTTCACTCTTTGCCGACGAACTTGAAGGTTCCGAAGACAAAGACAAAACCGTTTCGGAAATAATCAAACGGGAGCTGACGGCGCACAAGAGAATCATATTCAACGGCAACAACTACTCCGAAGAATGGCGAAAAGAAGCCGAAAAACGCGGACTTGCAGTTATCGGCTCGACCGACGAAGCGCTGAAATATTTCCTCGATGAAAAGAACGTAAAACTTTTTACAGAAAACAAAATTTACACCGAAGACGAGATGGTTTCACGCAAAAACATACTGCTTGAATCATATTACAAGGTCATAAACATCGAAGCGAGAACCCTTACGGATATGGTCCGCAGAGAACTTTTGCCGGCAGCAATCAAATACAGGACCGAGCTTTGCAACGCTTATAATACAGCAAAAGAAACCTTATCAGCCGCCTTTGATGAAGAGCTTGACGTTCTGCGCAGTTATTCCGACAGTATCAGAGGACTTGAAATATCCGTCAAGTCACTTTCGGAAACATTGGAAAGCGCCTGCGAAAAAGCAACACCCGAAGAAAAGGCGGAAGCTTACAGAGCCGCCGTCCTTCCCTCAATGAAAAAGGTTCGCAGATACGCCGATACAATCGAAGAATATATTCCCGAAGGCTATATCCCCTATCCGTCATACGGAGATTTGCTGTTTGACGTATAAAAACGTATCAGCTCAATAAAAATAAGACGATGAATCGCCGAAGCAAACGCTTCGGCGATTCAAACATTATTACTTCCAATAAATTACTTTTTAATAAATCCGTTGATTTTGTCTGTTATTTTTAACAATTGACCTGCTTATTAAATTTCAAGTCGGTCACTTCTGCAATTCGGAAGGTTCAAAATATGAGCACAGATTTGAGTTCGTAACACTTACGAAAGAGGAAGATAATTCACCATACTCATAATAGTTTTTTTCAATAACGACCATTTCAGTCAAATCATATTTTACCGTCATAATTCCGTTCTTCAGAAGTTTGTAAATCATCCTTGAATTATCGGTTATACTCTCGTCTGTATCTTGAGAAAATGCTTCCAATCTTTCAAGACAATGTTCCTGACGCAGAACGTCATAGCGTATAGTGCTGTCAATCATATAAAGATCTTCTACCGATGAACCGGACTGAATATCGCGGTAGCTGTCTATATCGTGAACTTGATTAAGAAAATACATTTCACCTGTCTTTTCCCATGATTCGGTATTTTGCGTTTTATCTTTGCTTTGTATAATCTTTCTACTGAATATCACCAAAGCATAACTGCTGTCAAGATTATCTTCGGAAACATTAAAAATCGCCGCGACATGGTCATCATCGATTTTTTGAATATTATCAATCGCTATTCTCGCACTGTTAATAAGCCAGGAAAATGTTGTGCCGACTGAATTGAGATTTACAACTATTCCCCTGCTCCCTGCAAACCGCGACAAATCTCCGAATGAATAACATGGCAGTTCACCCAGCGGAACATTTCCGCAAGTGTTGATTATTT
>JAZQQT010000044.1:0-5278 GCA_045629205.1 Eubacteriales bacterium | reverse complement strand
CAATAAATTTCTTCATCATCATTCTCTTTTCTTAAAAAACAGCTGATTGTATTGTAAATCTGTCGGCGTATTATAGCATACAGATAATGATTAGTCAATGAAAACAGACAGGAAATTTTCCTGTCTGTTGTGGTAGTAAATTGCTTTATTTTTGAATTCCTATAAGGCTGTAATCCCATTTTTCAAAACCGACGATATCTCTGTAAACTTTGGAATCTTCTTTTAAAAAGAAATTGCCGTTTTCGGGATCTGCAAAAACGTCTTCGGGATTTTCTGTATAATCAAGATTGTCACATACGGTTCCGAAGATGTAAACCGGTTCGACCAAAACAGGATCATCTTCACCGTCTGCCGGAGTTTTGTATCCGCCGAGTCCGTTTGCTCTGAAATAGCGGTTTCCGTTAAAGGAGAACATATTTCCCTCAACATTTCCGCTGTTACATCCGATGTTACCGACGATATTACAGTATGTCGGCGGTGCCGGTGAATCAAGCATATCTCCCACAAGCCCCGTGAGATATTCGGATTCCTCTGTTGTTCTCATTTCGAGTGGCGAAACAAGTTCGGGTGTTGAGTATCTCCATAGAACCGTAAGATATTTTTCCGCAACTATGCCGGCCCAAAGGCCCCCGTCGGAATAACTTGCGTCTGAATGAGACCATTTGTAACCTCGTCCGTCTATGCATATTCCCCCGCCGGTGTTAACACAAACATTGTTATATGCGTTTATGTTCCTGCCGCTCGCTCCTATGGCATTCCCTGCGATGTTTACAAAGATATTGCAATAGCATTCCTGCATCGCAAGAGAGTCGTCATAATAAACAGCCAAAGGATATCCTTCGAAAAGCTCATCCTGAATATCGTGGAAATAATTATATCGAATAACTGTTCCTTTTTCTTTCCAGTTCCTGCCGGAATAAATGGCTCCTGCGTCGGATGAACATTTTACTACGTCGTAGATTTCATTATATTCTATGATCGTCTGTGATATTGTGCCGTTTATTGCATTATGCGGTGCATCGTGTATCTCATTATGTGCAATATAGAAGCCTGTTCCGTTGATATCGATTGCAGGTTTATATGTTCTTCCGACCAGACCGAAATGATAAATGTGATTGTTTGTAACAGACGTGTTGCTCATTTCGAGTGTTCCCGCATCTCCGCCGGATAAATAAAGCCCTCCGAGTGCCAGGTCGTATAACGTGTTGCCGTCAAAGGTGTTGTTGTTTCCGTTTATTTCAATGGCATAGTCACCGCAGCAGCTGATTGTGCAGTCGAGAAGCGAGAGATGATCTGTTTTTCCTTTAATCGGAGTTTCGCAGTAGTTTTCGAAGGTTATACCTTTGATGGTAATGTATTTTGCATTTTTAATATCAAATCCGAAAGACGGATTCGCACTTATGGACAGTTTTGTTTTTGCAAGGTCTTTTGACGGCCAGTAATACAGCAGCTTGTTTTCGTTGTCGCGATAGTATTCTCCGGGTTCGTCGAGTTCGCAAAGAAGATCGTAAACAAAAAAGGGCATATTGTTTTCAACCGGCTGATAAGAAACAAGATTATTCGGTATGCAGATGGCATTTCTTTCGGCATCAAATGTTATATCCCGGGAAATACGTGACTCACTCCAGTCATATCTTCCGTAACCGAGCCAAGCGAGAGTCGGAGACGCAGACCAGTTCGCGACCTGTTCTTCCGTTATGGCGATTACGGAATAATCGCCCTCGTTTTCGATTATTTCCGCTCTTTGATACTCATCGTAGTTCGGCCATCTTGCGATTGTCTGTATATCACCGTCGGAGGATAGTGTCTGCAAAAAGCTTTTATATCCTTCGTTAAAAAGGACCGAATATTCGGATTTTGACAAATCAAGACAGAGAACATTGGAGCGAGCGTCGTCGGTTTTCAGAATTGCGAGAACGTCTTCGTCCGTTACGGGTTTGAAATCTTCGTTGTTAAGAACGATACCACCGTCAAAAACGACATTCGCGCCGTCAGCCGCGGCAAAAACGATTGGTTTTCCGTCTTCTCCGCCCAGTTCTTCCGTTAATTCGACTGTTTCAAGGAATGAATATATTCCTTCGGCAAACTCGATTTTGATTCCGCCCTCGGGTAGACCGTTTGCGGATTTGTATTCTCCGAGCTTTTTAACCGCTCCGTAAATCGTAGCGACGGGCGATTTTTCGGAACCGTCGTTTTCGTCGCTTCCGTTTGTCGCAACATGAATGACTTTTCCGTATTTGACTTCTTCTTCGGGATGATCGGGATTATCATCTTTGTTGCATGCGGTAAACATACATAAAAACAGTGTTGCGGCAATGAATAAAGCAAAAAATCTCTTCATATTTTTCTCTGATTTTAATAAAATACGGTAATGATAAAATATAATATAATATAATAGTTTCCGGAATTATACCACAGAAAAAGTGCCTCGTCAATAAAAACGGGCAGGGAAAAATCCCTGCCGAAGATTTGTTTTTACGCTAAAATACAGTCGCTTCAGCTGCCGAATGTTACCGTGGCTTCTGCGCTTCCGGCGCTTTCCCATGTATCCGGATAAAACGATAGCATTTTTATTTTTGCTTTTTTATCTTCCGGAACGGTCAGCAGTGTGACCGATTTCAGATATTCGCCGGGATTCAGCAATCCGCTTTCGTATATGATATTTCCATCGGTGTCAAACACGATAAATCGCGTTGAAATATCCGCCGCAGACTTATTTGTGTAATATAAATCAATCTCGTTTCCGTGTAATGACGGAAAGGCGCACATCGAAACGGAGAATACATCGGAAATATTTATGTTTCCG
This sequence comes from Eubacteriales bacterium, assembly GCA_045629205.1. Lineage (GTDB taxonomy): Bacteria > Bacillota > Clostridia > Oscillospirales > UBA644 > JAZQLP01. The sequence continues at coordinate 2,472 of JAZQQT010000044.1, read as the reverse complement.
TATGCCGCATTGTCCGGAATATCTTTCGGCTCTCCCGCGATTGCGTTGTCTTCATGCAACGGGGGAACGAAATCCGCGATAACGGGATTTTTTCTTGTTATGCGCAAGACGATAAGCAGCGCGAGAGCGACAATGATCAATATGATTAACGGTATAATAATTGTTTTTTGCGACTTTGAGAACATTTTTAATATTTTTGTTATTCAACAGCAGAAGCAGTTACTGTAACAGTTCCGATTTTTGTTTCATTTTTTGTGTCTAATTCATCTGCATTTCCAGACAAATTGAGCAAGGCACATAATTTACAATCTTCTGTATTTTCGCTGTATCTTTTAAGGACAGCTCCGCTGTTACCATATGTATTAGTTGTTGCAATATAGCCATCATCTGCTTCTTCGCCCTTTATGAATGTTGCGGTAATATCACTGTCAATATTTTCTGCCAGTTCAAAATTAAAAAGAATATTTACAGAAACATTAGACTTGTTAGTCACAATAATTTTATTATCCTCTGAGGACCAAGTCTCTGATAGGATAGATTCGCCACTTTCTGCTTCTGGATCCAAATTACAACTGTATTCGAAGTACATGTCATCAAAATCAACGGTAATAAAATAAACAGCTTCTGTTGTGTTCTTTGCGTAAACATCAATTGAAGCGCTGTTTGAATTGGAAGCTATGCTTGAAATATCCTTTTCTTCGTTAGCAAATGCCGCAAAACAAAGAACGGAAGCGATTACCAGTATTGCGATAGTGATAAATAGAGATTTTTTCATTATTAAACTCCTATATATAAAATATTGGACTGAGTTAAGAAGCCATAACTGTCAGCGTTACGTCTTCTATTGTGTATGCCACCGCCGAACGCTCGCCTGTTTCGTAATTATAAAACGGGACCGAGAAAAAAGCCTTGTAAATGCCCTGATAAAGCGTTGCTTCGTTATTAAACGTCATCTTATTAAGGGTATATCCCGGATTTATCGCTCCGCTTCTTGCGATTTCGATTTCCTCTCCGTTTTCATCTATAACACCGAGAATCAGGCAAACCGCCTGGGTTGACGAAGACGGATTTCTGAAATTGATTTCTATTTCTCCCGTTGCAAGTATAAGCTTTGCATCGAGAGAATAAATCATCGATACGCTGTTTTTCCCGTCTTTCGGTGTGTCCGCTTTTCCTTCGTCTCCTGTTTTTTCGGCGTTCACCTCTTTTTCGGGAAGCCGATTATACGGCTCTATCACCTTTTGCTTCGGCAGATTCAGTAAAGCGGTCACGATTATTCCGAGGCACAGAAGCAGGAGGAGCAGAACGGCAAAAAAGGGAATCCGGCTCGAAAGGACGGCAATGTATTCATTGTCATCTACCTGAATATACCCTTGATTCGCATATAGAACCCGGTTATGATTCCGGTGCGCCGCAACGTCAAATCCGTGCCTGCCTATCGACAACTGATTGACGATTTTGTCGTCTGCTTCGGCTTTTCCCGTGATTTCTCCGATAATAACGGCATTTCCCGACTTAAAAATATCTTTTGCCTTACGTCCGGAAATACATTTTATCTTTGCGTTCCCGAGACTGACTTCTTTATCGCAAACACTTTCGTTAATCGGGTGTAAACATTTTTCGTTATCATCCGTCATACCGCACCCTCTTTTTTGCAAATAATCCTTTTTTGATTATAAAGTAATATCTGTTTTATGTCAAGAGGTTTATTCCCCAATATAGATATTACCCGGTAAGCGTTAAATTTTTGAATATAGTTTTCATTTTTTTAATATTTGCCTATTGCAATCGGACGGATAATGTGATAAAATATGCAGGCTTAACAAGTTTGGCAGAGGAGTTATCTGCTGTCAACATAAAATGCTGGTGTGGCTCAATGGCAGAGCAGCTGATTTGTAATCAGCAGGTTGATGGTTCGACTCCGTTCACCAGCTCCATAAATGGGGGAATTCCCGAGTGGCCAAAGGGGACAGACTGTAAATCTGCTGCTTTTCAGCTTCGGTGGTCCGAATCCACCTTCCCCCACCAACAAAGAACACACTTTTGTTTATCAAAAGTGTGTTCTTTGTTTATCCAAGCCGCTTGATGAGATACAATTCCTTGCGGAATTGATGATATACCGTTTCTTGCGAAACGGATGTTATACAAGGCTTCGCCTTGATTTTTTTACAGAAGTATGATAATATATTTTTGAAAAGGGTGTTTTTATGGCAAAAAACTATTTGCTCGAATATTCCGAGCGGCTTGCAACAGATATAGAAATGCTTTGCCGCAATGTCAAAGCTCAAGTAGCGTTTATGCCAATATACGGGAAGCAAATTACGGGCAAAGCAAATCGGATATGCTTTCTAAATTTGAAATTGCAGCAAAAGAATGTAATGAAACAGAGGGTTGGTTGAAACTACTGTTCAATACAAAAAGCATAGACGAAGATACATATAAAAGCCACAGAAATCTATGCGGAAGAATCAG
>JAZQQT010000043.1:0-2440 GCA_045629205.1 Eubacteriales bacterium | reverse complement strand
ATATGGATATTCTTGTTGCTAAGCCACAAAAGATCACAACAACATCAACGGCTTGGAAACGTAATCAAATCCTAATTGCACAGGCAATAGACGGTGCTCATCATTTGTGCGAGCATAATCGTGAACATCTTACTTTTACTGCAAAGTCAACGGGTAAAACCTACATGGAAGGACACCACCTTATTCCGTTGAAATATCAAAGCGAGTTTACCTGTGGCATTGATGTGTATGCGAATATCGTTTGCCTATGCCCGGTGTGTCACAGATTGCTCCATTTTGGCACAGACAGCGAAAAAACATATGCAGCCGAAAAGTTGTTTGATGAAAGAAAAGAACGCTTGATTCATAGCGGCATTGATATTTCAAAAAAAGATTTTCTCGAACTTGTAATATAAGAGGCTTTCGTAATGGATAAACACACACCGGAACAACGGCGAAAAAACATGCAAGCCGTAAAAAACAAGGACTCAGAAATCGAATTACTGCTCCGGAGAGAACTTTGGAGCAGAGGCATTCGATACCGAAAGAACTCTAATAAAGTATTCGGGCATCCTGATATTGTTTTTATCGGAAAAAAGATCGCCGTGTCCTGCGATAGCGAGTTTTGGCATGGTTATGACTGGGAAAAGCGAAAAGATGATATTAAATCGAATCGGGACTTTTGGATTCCGAAAATCGAGCGAAACATTCAAAGGGATCTTGAAGTGAATGATAAGCTTTGTGCTGATGGCTGGCTTGTATTGCGATTCTGGGGAAAAGAGATAAAGAAAAATACGGTTGTATGTGCTGACGATATAGTCAGGGCGTTGGAGGGAAATTATGAGCTTTGCATCGGAAGAATTTTTAGACTGTAAAAAATGGATTGCCGAGCAAATCGAGAACGGGAAAACATGGGATGAAGTGAAAACATTTTGTGTTTCCGAAGAGGAAGCCCCGGATGTTTTTGATCGGCTTCAGAATGAGGAGCTTATTATTCCTCAAAACATGACCTTTTCCGATTGGGCGAAGCTTGTAGATGAGATGAGTGCGGACTATACGCCGCTCTATGTGCCTGTCGGCATTTCAGACGGTCATCTGAATAACTCATTCACCGTTCCCACGGATAGCGGATCTGCTTGGATCAGATATAAAAACTATCTTTTGGGCAAGTATGACGGAAAGCCGAAAATGACAGATGCTGCCGTCGGTTTTGTCGAGAGAAACTGTCACTGGATTTTGAACCATCTCAGCCGTGACACAAGGGCATCCGGACCTGTTAAGGGCCTGGTTATGGGTAGTGTTCAATCCGGAAAAACCGCTAACATGATTGGCTTGGCGGCAATGGCGGCTCACTATGACTGGAACATGATAATTATTCTGTCCGGTTCGATTGATAACCTCAGAAAGCAGACACGGGATCGATTCTTCCATGATTTGAAAAAGAGTGGCGGTGTAAGTTGGCATGTTCTCGATTACACCTCCAATCCGGATTATTTTATTGATATTGATGACAAGAAAAAATACCTTTCCGATGACATCAGTCTGAATATTTTTCAGGACGGAAAATCCGATTCCAAATGGCTCCATCGGTATGTAATGGTTTGCCTGAAAAACTCCAAACGTCTTGAAAGATTGATTAAGTGGTTGCATTCGAATCCGGGTAAAGCCGCCAGAATGAGAATTCTGGTCATCGATGATGAAGCAGATCAGGCAGGTGTAAATACACGCAAAATGGATGGCGTGGAATCAGAAGAAGAAATCGAAAGAACTGCCGTAAATCAATACATTATCGATCTCGTCAACGGACGTGATGAGGAGGGCAAAACTTCGACCGCTCCGTTCCAGGCGATGAATTATATCAGCTTTACGGCCACTCCGTATGCCAATGTGCTAAACGAAGCATACGAGAGCTCGCTGTATCCGAAAAACTTCATCAGCAGCTTACCGGAATCAAAAGAATACTTCGGAGCAAAAGTAATTTTCGGAAGCAGTACCGATGATAAATATCCGGGGTTAAATATTGTACGAAGGATCCCGGATACCGAAGTTAAGGCACTGAAAGGAATACACGACGGTAGTGCTTTTACATTACCGGACGAAATGAAGAATTCCATCGCATGGTTTTTATGTGCTTCTGCGGTATTGCGTAGGCGCGGGCACAAAAAACCGATAAGTATGCTGATACATACAACAGCACTTCAAAACGGTCATTTGTCCGAATACGAAACAATCAGGGATTGGATGGTGCGTGAACGTACCACAGGCTCGATTCTTTCATTATGCGAATTTGTTTATTCTGAAGAAGTTCAGCAGTTTACCTTTGATGATTTGAAAAACGGCTATCCTGACTACGGCAACATCAATAGAGTTATTGCGGATATGCCCACCTTTAATGAAATCAAGGATGAAATCGAATGCATCCTTTCGGGCGTTGAAAACATCATGATGGGCGAAGACAAAG
>JAZQQT010000042.1:0-2752 GCA_045629205.1 Eubacteriales bacterium | reverse complement strand
AACCTGTCTGCGGCAGCGCGAGTATCGCGATCAGCAAGGCAACCGGCAGAGAAACCTTTGAATTCCTGTTCCGGAAACAGAACGACATGATGATCCAGGAGCTTTTGAACGGCACTGAGATCGGCGCTGACTGCTATATCGACATGATCTCCGGCAAGGTCGTGAGCATCTTCACAAAGAAAAAGCTTGTGATGCGTGCGGGGGAGACCGATAAGGCCGTTTCCTTCAAAGACCCGAAGCTGTTTGCACTGATCGAACGCTTTGCAACAGAATCCGGTTACCGCGGTCAGATCGATATCGACCTGTTTGAGCTGAACGGAAAATATTATATTTCTGAAGTCAATCCGCGCTTCGGCGGCGGTTATCCACACGCGTACGAATGCGGATGCGACCATATGACGATGATAAAAAACAATATCAACGGTGAAAAAAACAAAAGCATCATCGGCTCATATGAGGATGGCGTATACATGATGAAATACAGCGAGATACAGATCAGAAAATAAGCAATGCATATATGAGCGGGATATGATGCTATGAATGTATTATTCTTGTGTTTGAGCAAGGTATGGAGCATTACCGAAAGCGGTTTATATCCAGACCTTTTGAGAGAATTCGTGAAACACGACAACAACGTTTATATTGTGACCCCTGTCGAAAGAAGATATAACGAGAATACTTGGCTTATCGATCAAGGGAAAGCAAAAATTCTGAAAGTCAAAACATTGAATATCCGGAATGCAAATTTACTGGAAAAAGGGTTGGGGACTATTCTTCTTGAATATCAGTATTTGCATGCGATAAAAAAGTACTATAAGGATATCTGTTTTGACTTGGTATTATATGCCACTCCCCCGATTACGGTAACCAAGCCGATTAAGTATATACAAAAGCGAAATAAAGCCGGAACATATTTGCTTCTTAAAGATATCTTCCCGCAAAATGCGTTGGACTACGGTATGTTGAGCAAAACGGGCCCCAAGGGCTTTATCTACAGGTATTTCAGAAACAAAGAACGGCAGCTCTACCGGTTATCGGATCATATAGGATGCACGTCGCAAGAGAACATTGCGTATACCCTGAGAAATAACCCCCAGCTTGACAGTGCTAAGCTGGAGCTGTGTGTGAACAGTATGGAGCCTACTTTATTCACTCCGGACAAACAGCGGATTCGGGAATTGCGGAAAAAATATGACCTCCCGGAAAATAAGATCATTTTTCTCTACGGGGGCAATTTCGGTGTGCCGCAGGGAATAGATTTCGTTATTCAATGCCTTGAAAAAACAAAAAATCTGAACGATGTGATGTTTCTCTTTATCGGTTCCGGGACGGAAGAGAATAAATTACGGGATTTTATCGGGGATCAACATATATCAAATGCGGAGATACGGCGTTTTATGCCTCCCGAGGAATTCAATGAATTGGCTTCGGCGTGTGATGTGGGGATGATTTTTTTGAGTTACAGGACAACGACTCCGAACACTCCTTCGCGCTTGTTGGCCTATACCAATGCCTCGATACCGATCCTCGCGGTAACCGATCCGTGTACGGATGTGGGCGATATTATTGTGGACGGCCACTTCGGTTGGAAGTGTCTCAGCAATGATTGCGAAAAGTATTATGAAATTATCGAACAGATCATCCGGACAGAGAACTGGGACGACTTGAAGGAAAACGCGCACAAATATCTTCTTGAACATTATACTCCGGGGCATACATACGAAAGCATTATGAAACATTTTGGATAATATGAATATTCTTGTGTACGATATTGCTGCCGAATATGGCGGAGCCGTAACAGTATTGAATCATTTTTATTGCCTGCATCGGCAAGATAAGAGCAACCGGTATATATACGTTCTTTCGGTTTGCCATTTGGAGGAATCGGATACTGTTACTGTCATCAACGTACCTGCCGTCAAAAAAAGTCGGCTTCACCGGTTATGGTTTGATTATTTCGGCGTTAAGAAGTTAATCAGGCAGTACCGGATCGATGAGTGCATTTCGCTGCAGAATACGATCATACCGTCTTTTAAGGGCAGGCAAACGGTATATATACATAATGCCTTACCATACGCCGAATATCGGTATTCTTTCCGAAAAAACAGAGACCTGTGGGTGTATCAGAACATCATTGGCAAATTCATCAATACATCAGCAAAAAAAGCCGGAACCGTGATCGTTCAGACCGAATGGATGAAAGAGGCTCTCATTAAGCGGGGGGTCCTTGAAGAGAAGATCCAAGTCCGCTTTCCTTACGTTGAAATACCGGCGGGCTATTCCTATTCCGAACAGAAAGCGGCGACCTTCGTCTATCCGGCAAACGATGCCGATTTCAAAAACCATCGGCTGATCGTTGAGGCTTGCCGGCTGCTGCACGCAAAAGGATTTGATGATTACTCAGTGCTCTTTACGCTTGCCGGAAATGAGGCACCGCATATCAAGGAGTTGTACGCTCTGACAACTCGGGAAGGGTTGCCTGTGAAATGGATCGGCATCATCGATCGTAATGATCTGTTTGCACTGTACACCGGCGCCATACTGATTTTTCCGTCTTTTATTGAAACGATCGGGCTGCCTCTGTATGAAGCGGCTCAAGTCGGCTGCTCCATATTGGCATCGGATTGTGCTTTCGCACGGAATGCCGTCGGTACCTACGATCGTGTGAAATATTATGCATACGATGATCCTGGGCAACTGGCTGAATATATGATACAGGAGATAGAACGGTGCCATCAGAAAAACGAATATC
>JAZQQT010000041.1:0-2670 GCA_045629205.1 Eubacteriales bacterium | reverse complement strand
GTTTCGCGGCTTTCCGCTTTCGACAACTTTGTGCAAAGCACAAAACATCACTGTGAGCAGAGCGAACAACATCATTTGCGAAGCAACATCACTTTTGCGTAAGCAAAAACATCACTTCATAAAAGAGAAGCACGGATATCCGTGCTTCTTCTTTTATGCTATTCTGATTATCCGATCAACTCAGTTTTCTTCGTTTTTCTTTCTTGCGAAGAATACGACTGCGAGCGCCGTAACGGATGCCATGCATACCGCTGCCCAGAGAGCGGGGGTGCCGGAGTCGCTTGTTTCGGGGTTTTCTTCCGGCGGATCGATGGGCTTGTCTACGTGGGTATGGGTATTTGTGATTTCAAATCCCTCTTCGGCATCGCCGATGATTTCCACCGCATAGGTGCCTTCTCCGTCTTTTCCGGTCACGACGTCGGTATAGACTTCTTTGACCAGATAGTTGACGGGCTGACCGTCTTCGAATCTGCTGAGGTTTGTGATAACTGCCGTCCAGCTGTTTTCTTCGCTGAGAGTGATAACGAGATCTTCGATTTCGACTTCAACTGCGTTTCCGACCTGTTTGTATACCTTAACGGTAACGCTTGCGGGACGGATGCCGTCTTTGTTGTTGTCGTCGTTCCATATCTTCCTGACGGAGATCGCAACCGGTTCTGCGTAATCGGAAACGATGAGGAAGTGACCGTCTGCCGCTTCGTTGATTCCGGAGTCGCTTGATTTTACGGATTCGACGTTGAGTGCGTATGCTTTGTCGAAGGAATCGGTTGCTTCGTTGTATCTAACATCAATATCAGACTGATCGCCGCCGATAACTATTGTATATACGGTATCGGAAAGAGCGTATCCTTCGGGAGCCTTATCTTCTATGAGTGTGTAGGTTCCTTTCTGATCAAAGTCGATAAGCGCTATACCGTTGGTCTGCGTTGTAAAGTATCTTACGTTGCCGTCTTTATCGCTGAGTGCGTAAACAGCACCTTTAAGTCCTGCGCCGGTATTTATCTCGGCGTCGACTTTCTTGATCGCGAAATGAACGGGTGTGCGCGTTTCGTTATATCTGACGGTGTTAATAACATCGGTTCCGTCGTAGCTGACGGTGTAGCCCTTTACGGGTTTTTCTTCGATAGTGTAAATGATAAGATTGCCTTTTTCGTCGTATTTGGGTAATCCGTCTACCGCCCACGACCAATCGTCTGCGGAGGTTATTACTATGGGATCGCCTATCTGAACTTTCTTTCCGTCGACAGTCTGATAAAGGATGACGGTAATTGACTCGGGTCTTGTTTTGTCTTTGATGTCGTCGTCGCCTTCCCATCCGATGCTGCCGCCTACGGTGGCAAGCTCGATATTGGTTACGTCATATCCGTCGACTATCGCTTTGTATCCGTCAACGGTAAGCTCGCTTACGGTGTAAACGATCTCGCTGCCGTTGTCGTATTTGTAAAGGTTGGTGAACTCGTATTTCCAATCGGCGGAAGCGTCTGTCGTTACGGAAGCGTTTGCTGCCGTTTTGCCGTTCGCCGTGCCTGTTACCTTGATCGTAATGCTGCCCGGACGTTTGCTGCTGTCGGTATCGCGCCATGTTTTTGTGCCTTCGATTCTGACAAGCTCGGGAGCGTGAGTGTTCTTTGCTTTTGTTAAGTTGCTGTTCTGCTCGGAATAGAGAGGTTCGCCGTAGTTATCATCCAGCGTGTCTCCGTCGGTGATTTCGGCGCCTTCGGAATCAAGCTCGATAATTCTGTAAACGTATTTCTTTCCGTCTTTGTATGCGGGAAGACCTTTGACCGTGAGATTCCATGTGTCGTTTTCTTCGTCGGGCTTGTTTACCGTGTAAACGGCTTTGCTTGTGCCGTTCATCAGATATTCGGGTTCACCGCCCTCTGTCTGACGGACAATATGGAAGGAAACGGATTCGGGTCTCTTGCCGTCTCTGTTCGAATCGTCGTCCCATACAACGGTGATATCGACGTCGGTCAGTGTCGAATCGTTTTCAACGGTGATGAGGTCGGATGTTTCGGAAGAATCGAGGGTGTAAACCATCTGCCATTTTCCGTCCGTATCCTGCTGCGCACCGGTAAGGGATTTTGTGATTTCAAATCCGAACGAGTCGCCGCTTGCGGTGTATCCCGTCGGAGCGGTCGTTTCTTTGATGACGTATTTTGCAACATCGGCTGCCGCGGAGAAGGTTACGGTCGCTGTTCCGTCAGCTCCGGTTGCGGTGAGGTCTTTTATCTTTGTTGTGCCGTCTGCTTTGTAAAGTGTGAAGATTGCGCCTGCAAGAGGATTCTTTGTGGCGGAATCGACTTTCTTTACGGTAACGGTCACGGGAACGATAACGTCGCTGCCTGTAACTACCGTGTTGGTTACTATTATTTTATTGGTAACATCCGGATCTGCAGCGTAGGTTGCCGTATAACCGTTTAACGCGGTTTCTCTGATTTCGTATTTGATCTTTTTGCCGTCTCTGTATTCGGGAAGATTTGCGAAACTCCAGGAGTTTGTTTCCGAAAGCTTGACCGTTACGGGATTGGTAAGTCCTGCCTGTGTGACTTTTGTTTCGGTCTGTCCGTTTACTTCGACGAGGGTGATTGTGATGGATGTGGGTCTGCTGTATCCGGTAAGACCGCTGAACGATGTGTCCGCCCATGTCTTTGAACCGGAAATTGTGAT
>JAZQQT010000040.1:0-13465 GCA_045629205.1 Eubacteriales bacterium | reverse complement strand
GAGTGGGAATAATTGTATGTGGCTTTCAATATCACACCATAAATACAGTTAAATTTAGGCAGATACGAAACAGTATCTGCTTTTTTATATAATTAATTATTCGTGTTGATGCTCCTTTTTTCAGTAACTGGTAAAATTTTTAATTAATGAAGATTTTCTTTGTAAAATAAAGCATTCCGATACTTATTTTTATGGAATAAAACTTTTTCATCTTAAGACTTGAAATTTATTTGTTTTCATGTTATTATATAAAGACTTTGGATGATGTTTTCCGTTTTTAGGAAACACATTTTTAATTTTATCATAGAATTGCATAAGAACATACGGTTGTGGTCAGAATGGCAAATGTTATATATCGGCATGCATAGTGAATCACACCAAGAAAGGATATATGAATTATGAAAGATGATCACAGAGGGTATGTTGTCGGTAACTCAGTCATCGCATCGGAGATATGCACCGACGGAGAACTTTTCTCGAATATCCGTTATAATCCTCCATGCTTTATTGATGGTCTTAATGAAATAATTTCAGTCGGAAGCATGCACTTGAATCTGGTTGAAAATGGAAAAAATATCTCAATGTCTGATTTAAAGATTGATTACCGTGAGAATATTTATCCGTATTTTGTCGGTGATTTTAAAACACCGTCCGGGCTTCGGATTGGTTTAGAAGCATTTGCTCCGATTGATCCGAAAGATGAAAAAAGGATGTTCCTTCCTTTTGTAGTCCTCTCCTTCAATTTCGAATGCGAAAACGAACGAGAGATTACTTTGGGATTGGAGTTCCTTCCGGATAATAAAGTAAAAACCGACGGTGATATGTTTGTGCGTGTCGGAGATATATGTGGTATAGGCAGTGCGTCAAAAAACCGGAAAATAAAGAGCGGTGATAAAATACTGGCATTATTCGGCATCTTTTCTGCCGATTCTTTCTGGAGAAATGAATTTGATTCGTACGAAGCCCTTTCTGATTTTGTTATGGATTCGTATGACAGTCTTCACAACGGTATTCTCGACTTTATTGCTGCTATTCCGCATATTGCCGGAGATAACGATCGTGACGGTAAGATATTTGAATACACCCGCTGGTATACACAGGCAGCTGTAATGCTTACAAAGGCTGACTGCCACGGTACCGTTATAACGATGGGATATAATGAGCTGAATCAACGTGATTCATTCTGGACAACCTTTATGCATACTCTTATCTTTCCGCAGCTTGACCGTAAGATGATTGAGATATCTGCAGAATATCAGCGTGCGGACGGTAAGATACCTACCACGATTCTTCCTTTGATCGAACGCGATACAGACCTTGATATTAACGAGTATTTCTGTATGCGTATTGCAAGATATTATCGCAACCATCCCGAAAAAGAATTTCTCCGTCAGATTTTCGGCAGCTACAAGCGCTCGGTCGATTATCTTATTTCACGTGATCTCGATGGCGATGGACTTCCTGAACAAACGCCTCCGTCTGATCCGGAATGTTTCTGGGGCGACTGGAAAGATGTTCCTTATGTTTCCGGACGCAAACTTGCGCCTCATTTTTCACTGCTGTGGTTGGCTGTTTTAAAAGAGGGTGCATTCCTTGCGGATGAAATCGACGATACAGAAACTGCAGAATTTTACCGTAAACTGTATGCAAAGGCATACGAAAAAGTAAATGCTCCTTATGACGGCACTGAAAACGGCGGTATGTTTGATGTTAACCATTATGCGGAAGTTTGGTATGACGGTAAAAAACGTGACAACGTTCTCGAAGACCAGACAGTCGGTATTCTTTTTGATGTAGTTCCGGCTGATAAACGTGATCTCATCTATGAGGCGCTGAAAGTTAACACAACTACGTTCGGTATTCGTGAAACATTCCCTTATCGCACTGATTCGCACAGAGATCGTTTCTTAAAAAATGACGAAGGTGATTTGCCGGGAACGTATCATAACGGTGGTATCTGGCCGTGGGTTAATTTCTGTGATTATGCAGGAAGATATAAAAACGGTCGTAAAGATGAAGTAATTGAACTTGTTCGACGCCTCGGATATTATGATTTGGAACGTCCGGGTGATTACCGTCCGAATGAATATATCAGCGGTGAAAACGGCGAGAACTGCGGCTGTGAGGTTCAGGGATGGTCAAGTGCTGTCTGGGCAATCGAATATGTGAAACGACAGATGAATACTGAAAAGTAAATACAGATAAACAAATATTAAGATCTTGTGTTTTGCCGATCATACGCGGCAATATGCAAGGTCTTTTATATGTGTATTGATTTGTATAAAATATTATTTGTAGATTTTATTTTAGAAATAATTACGAAATTATTAATTATTAAAATATAATATATTAATACTACCTTTGTGAAGACGGCAGTTATTCACCTTGACTGTAAGCCTTTGCATCGGCGAATTTGCAGTCTTATTGATTGCGGAAAGGACCAGGTGAAAACAGATGATTAAAGAGGTAAAGGATAAGGTAATAGCTGAAAACAGACTTCATGATACCGATACAGGTTCTCCGGAAGTTCAGATTGCTATTCTCACATCCAAAATCAAGAATCTTACCGAACATCTCAAAGTCAATCCCAAGGATTTCCATTCCAGAAGAGGACTTCAGATGATGGTCGGCAGAAGACGTAATCTTCTTAATTATTTGCAGAAAAAGGATATCAATCGGTATCGTGCGATAATCGAAAAATTGGGTATCCGTAAATAAGTATGCGCAAAGGGCAGGGCTATGCTCTGCCCGATCTCCTTATTTTACAGACACGCATTTTGTTTGGCAGTAACCGAAGAATAAAATTTTTTTTGTTTTTCGGTTACTGACAAAAAATCATCGGAATGCGTAGTCGGAAAGGATTTATATGGATATTTATGCAAATGACAGAGTATTTGAAACCACTCTCGGTGGAAGAAAATTAACTGTTGAAACAGGCAAATTTGCCGGACTTGCAAATGCAAACTGTATCGTAAGATACGGTGATACTATGGTTTCCGTAACCGTAACCGCTTCCAAGCAACCGAGAGACGGAGTTGATTTCTTCCCATTGGCTGTTGATTACGAAGAAAAACTTTATAGCGTCGGAAAAATTCCGGGCAGTTTTCAGCGCAGAGAAGGAAGACCTTCCGAAAAGGCTATTCTTGCCTCAAGAATGATAGACAGACCTATCAGACCTCTTTTCCCGAAAGATATGAGAAACGATGTTGTCGTCAGCGTTATGCTTTTGGCTGTTGACGGTGATAATTCCCCTGAGATTGCAGGTATGATCGGAACATCTGTTGCTCTTTCTATTTCCGATATTCCTTGGCATGGTCCGGTTGGATGTGTTATTCTTGGTTATGTTGATGGCGAATATGTAATTAATCCTACTCTTGAACAGAGAGAAAAATCTCAGATGTCCGTTACGGTAGACGGAACTGCAGATAAGATCGTAATGATTGAAGCAGGAGCAAATGAAATTCCCGAAGATGTTATGTATAACGGTATTGTATTTGCTCATGAAGAAATTAAGAAAACTGTTGAATTTATCAACGGAATCGTTGCCGAGATCGGTAAACCGAAATTTACTTACGAATCGAAGGCTGTTGACGAAACTCTCTATAACGATGTAAAAGAATATTGCTATGATGCAATGAAAAAAGCTCTCTGTCACGATGACAAAGAAGTCAGAGATGCTGAAATTGCTCTTGTTACCGCTGATGTTAACGAACATTTTGCAGAACAGTATCCCGACAGTGTAGCAGCAATCGGCGAAGCGCTTTATAAAACAGAAAAATATATCGTTCGTAATATGATTTATCATGATCATGAGCGTGTAGACGGCAGAAATCTTGATCAGATCAGACCTTTACATGCTGAATGCGGACTTGTTCCGAGAGTGCATGGAAGCGGATTATTCTCAAGAGGTCAGACGCAGGTACTTACAATTGCTACTCTTGGAATGGTTGCTGATAAACAACTTCTTGATGGCGTAGATGAAGAAGAAAGCAAACGTTATATGCATCATTATAATATGCCTCCTTATTCAGTCGGCGAAGCAAAGGCTGTCAGAAGTCCAGGAAGACGTGAAATCGGTCATGGTGCTCTTGCCGAAAGATCTCTTGAGCCTGTTATTCCTTCCGAAGAAGAATTCCCGTATGTAATAAGACTTGTTTCGGAAGTTCTTTCTTCCAATGGATCAACTTCTCAGGGGTCTGTTTGCGGTTCTACTCTTGCGCTTATGGATGCAGGCGTTCCTATCAAAGCTCCTGTTGCCGGTATTTCATGCGGTCTTGTTACCGAAGGCGATGATTGGATAACAATGCTCGATATTCAGGGTATAGAAGATTTCTTTGGTGATATGGACTTTAAAGTTGCCGGAACACATAAGGGTATTACTTCTATTCAGATGGATATTAAAGTCGAAGGACTTTCTTTCGATATTATCAAGAAAGCATTTGAACAGACCAAAGTCGGAAGAGATTATATAATTGATGAAATAATCCTTAAAGCAATTCCTGAACCTCGTAAAGAACTTTCTCCTTATGCTCCTAAGATAACAAGCATTCTTATTCCTACAGATAAGATTCGTGAAGTTATCGGATCCGGAGGAAAAGTTATTCAGAAAATCGTTGCCGTTACCGGTGCCAAAATTGATATTGAGGACGATGGTAAAGTTTATATTTCCTATATTGATAAAAAATCGGGCGATGAAGCGCTTGCGATTATCAGTGCTATAGTCGACGGTCCTCAGATTGGGACCTTATATAAAGGCAAAGTTACCGAAACTCGTCCCGATCTCGGTGCTTTTGTTGAAATCGTTCCCGGTAAAGAAGGACTGTGTCATATTTCTCAGCTTGATGACAAACGTGTTGATAAAACAGAAGATGTCGTAAATGTAGGCGATGAGATCTGGGTAAAAGTTCTTGATTATAACGAACAGACAGGTAAGATCAGGCTTTCAAGAAAAGAAGCTCTGAAAGAAATAGCAAATAAAAATTGAGTCACATATTTTTCGGAAGATTTGCAAGGCAAATCTTCCTTTTTTTATTATATCATATTGCAACAATATATATAATATGATATAATATATAATAATATAATGGAGGAGACATATGAAACGAAAAAAACTATCATATTATTTTTTGTCTGCCTTTATTATATTTTCGGCGATTATCACTGCTGTTTTTATGGTTCTTTTATCCGCTGATAATGAAGAAAATGTTAAAAATCACGAAGGACAGCATTCGTCAATCGTTTCATATTCTTTGTGTTTTAATGAAGTAATGTCTTCTAATAAGAAAGCATTTCATGATGACGACGGTAACTATTTTGATTGGATAGAACTATATAATTATTCATCTGCGCCAATTGATTTGGCCGGCTTTGGAATTGGACCGTCCGATACTGAAGAATATTGGTTTTTTCCCGATAATACAATCATTGATGCTGACTCCTATTTGATTTTATGGTTTTGCGGATACGAGAGTGACGGATTGTATCTTCCGTATAAGATTTCAAAATACGGCGGCGACAGTTTTATATTATATGACAACTATTCAAATAAGATAGATGAAATATATGTCAAGGAATTGGATACCGATTGCGTATATTTCAGAAATAAAAATAATATTTGGATGTTATCCACTGAATGCACGCCCGGTTTTGAAAATACAGAGAACGGACGACAGAATTTTCTAAAGTATGTTGACGGATCATTTTATCAGATTCGCATTAATGAATTTTGTCCTCGAAATGATTTCGGTTTAAAAGCGGCTGACGGTGGATTTTATGATTGGATTGAGTTATATAATTTCGGGAATACGTATGTAAATCTCGAATCTTTTTTCCTCACCGATGATCCCGAAAATGAATGTAAATGGCGTTTTCCGTCATATAATATTATGCCCGGCGAATATCTTGTGATTTTTGCTTCCGGTCTTAATTCTGTTATTGAAGACGAAATTCATGCGTCTTTTAAACTTTCATCCGATGGGGGAACAGTAGCTCTTTATTCAAAATACGGATCTGTTGTAAGCGAGGTTTCTTATTCGGCTTTTGAAACAAAGTATTCGTCTGTTTCTTTTTTTGACGGCATTTATGATGTTTTATCTTTTAGTACTCCCGGATTCGAAAATTCACTCGATGGGTATTATTCATTTTTGAATAAGCTTGATGAAAAAAGGGGGCCTGTTATAATTAATGAGGTTCTTCTTCATAATGATTTTTCCGCACCTTGCGACGGGAAAAAATATTATGATTGGGTTGAGCTTTATAATCGTTCTGATAGTGCCGTCAATCTTTCCGGATACTGTTTGTCAGATACTGAAAATAATATTAAAAAATATCAATTACCTGATTTAGAGATCAAAGCGGGAGAATACATTCTTATTTATCTTTCGGGCGATACATCATTATCTACTCTTCTTTCACCTCATACTTCTTTTAAAATCGCAGATTCCGGAGAAATCCTTATTTTATCGGATGAAACATATACTGATTATATATACCTTTCTGATTTACCGTATGGTTATTCGTACGGAAGAAAAAATAATGAGGACGGATATTTTTATTTTGACAGTCCGACTCCCAGAAAAAAGAATTCCGGAAATGGATTAAAATTTATATCTGATTTCCCTGTAACTGATATTCAGCAAGGTGTATATAATGATGTTGATTCAGTCGAGGTTGCTTTACTGTCAGAAGGCGAAATAAGATATACTTTAGACGGTTCCGTTCCGACTTTTGAATCAGAACTATATACAGGGCCATTAGTTTTATCACAAACTACGGTCATACGTGCTATAGCATTTGAAGAAGGAAAATATCAGAGCGGCGTTGCTTCTTTTTCTTATATTATTAACGAGAATCATACTCTTCCTGTTGTAAGTCTTGTTACTGATCCTGTAAATCTATGGGATGAAACGACCGGAATATATGTTCTCGGACCTAATGCAGAGGCAGAATATCCTTATAATGGCGCCAATTACTATAATAAATGGGAACGTGCCGCAAATGTTTCATTATATGAAAATGGTAATACTGTTTTTTCGGAAGACTGCGGTATTGAGATTTTCGGACAGTCAAGCCGTGTAAAAGATAAAAAATCATTTGAGATTAAGTTTCGTGAAAAATATGGTGTATCCTATCTTCGTTGTAATTTGTTTGAATCACGTAACAGTATCAATAGATTTGACCGTCTTATCCTCAGATCCGGTGCTCAGGATTACGACAGAAGCGTCTTCAGAGATGAATTACTTACCGAATTAATAGATGGCCGTCTTGATGTCCTTGTTCAGGCAAATAAACCATGTATTTTATATTTGAACGGTGAGTATTGGGGGATATATTTTATACGTGAAAAAGCCGACGAAAATTTTGTTTCACAGCATATAAATGTTAATAAAGAAAGCGTCACTGTTTTAAGAGGCAACTCACAACGTGAGTATGGCAGTAATTCCGAATATAAATCTTTTTTTTCGAAAGCAAAAACACTTGATATGTCTTTGCCGAATAATTATAAATATGTAACAGATAATATCGATATAATCAGTTATATAGATTATTATATTGCCGAAGCTTATACAGGAAACCGTGATTTAATAAATGTAAGGTTTTATAAAAGTTCCGAATCTGATAATAAATGGCATTGGATTGTTTTCGATTTGGATTACGGATTTGATTATCCTTATACCAAACATACTTACGGATTGGCAACTTTGCTGCAGGAAGGCGGTATAGGAAAAGATCAGACAATCGATAACACATTGCTTATTCATTTGTTTGATAATGAGGATTTTTTTGATTTATTTATGACCAGATATGGTCTTTTCTTAAATACAGTTTTCAGCGAAGAAAATGTTCTTGCTTTGATAAATTCTTTTTATGATATGATTGCTCCGGAAATTCAAAGAAACGCTTCGCGTTGGAATTTTTCCGTTTCAAGATATAAATGGTATGTCGGTGAACTAAAAGATTTTGTCAGAGACGGAGATATTACAAGAAAAAACGTTTTGATAAATGAAGCTATCAGTTTGTTTTCTCTTTCCGAAGATCAGGTTCTGCAGTATTTTTATGGCGATATCACAGCATAATACAACAGTAGGGGGGGTATAAATGTTTGATAAATTTCGGTCTGGTGTTCCCGGCCGAAGAGAATTTAAATATCTGATTGACAGTGCTTCCGTTGCGATTATAAAAAGCAGACTTTCGTCTGTTTTGGATTATGACAGCCATTACAGTAATGGAAAATATTTTATAAGAAGCGTGTATTTTGATGATTTAAATGACACTGCTTATAATGAAAAAATGTCTGGAATTAATGATCGTAGGAAGATAAGAGCCAGATTTTATAATTTTGATAACAACTTTATTGTTTTGGAAAAAAAAGTTAAAAGCGGGGATTTGGTTCAAAAACATTCTGCGCGAATTTCAGATAGAATTGTAAATGAATTACTTAATAATGATTTGATCGATTCTCAAACATTGGCTATTCCGGGTTTTGAAGAATTGTATTATGAAATAATGGCTGACGGTTGCAAACCTGTTGTTATTGTAGATTACGACCGCACAGCATGGCAAATAGAGGCGTTGAATGTTAGAATAACTGTTGATGAAAACATTCGTGCTTCCGAAAGTGTTCTTGAATTTTTCAATAAGGATTTATCCACTTTCCCGGTAATGTCTGATTATGCGGTTCTTGAAGTTAAGTATGATGATTATTTTCCGGATTTTATCGTTCCGTTATTATCCGATTTGATAAACACTCACTTATCGGTTTCGAAATACATATTATGCCGTGATTCGGTTTACGGCTTTAAAAACAGAATTTAGTTTAGGAGATATATATTATGATTATACTTGCATCTATCACAGATATGATAAAGAATAAGTTTCTTGAAGAGTTTACCGGTGAGTTTTCTGCAACCGGAATCATCGTTTCTTTATTTCTTGCTTTTATTTTAGGACTTATAGTTTTGGCAGTATATAAAATTACTTATACAGGTGTTTTTTTCAATAAGAGTTATGGCCTCGGATTGGTTCTGTCTACGATGATTACCGCTGTTATTATCGCGGCTGTAAATTCGAATCTTTCTTTATCGCTCGGTATGGTCGGCGCTTTGTCTATAGTCAGATTCAGAACTGCAATTAAAGACCCTAATGATACGATTTTTATGTTTTGGACAGTTGCTGTAGGCATTATGGCGGGTGCGGGATTTTATTATATGTCTGTTCTTGCCACACTGATTTTGGCGGCGTTATATGTGATTTTGTTTTATTGCGGAGTTAAAATCGGTTCGGAAGCAGCTTTGCTTGTTGTTCGTTGTCAGCCGGGTGCCATTTCGGGATTAAAATCCGAATTGAGTGCTTTCGGTTCCAGAAAAGAAAAGTCAAGAACTTCAAATGAAAATTATACTGAAATTATTTATCAGATTAAGAGAACTAAAAAAAGCGCTGAAGCTGTTGAAACTTTACGAGAAGCAAAAGGTGTTATTTCAGTAACTATGGTTTCATATAAAGGCGAATTTGCTCAATAATTTTATCCAAAGGAGATAAGGTATGAAGATTTTTAACAGAGTTGTATGCTTTATAATAATGTCTGTTATTTTGCTGTCTTCATTTTCTTTTTCGTTTCCTGTAATTTCCGACGCAGCAACCGGTAAGTATCAGATAGGTTATACATTTGACAAAACAGATGATCCTGGTGAGGATATATCGGGTATTAAAAATTTGCCTGCAGGTAATTCATTCAGTATTACTGATGGCTTTGGCGGAACAAAAGGAAACTCTTCAAAAATAACTGTTGATTCATCCGTATTAACAGGTCAGAATTATTTTACGGCTGCTTTTAATGTAAAACTTAAAAAAACCGATTCTTTGTTTTCCAATCTGTTTTATGTTTCGGGAGAGAGCAATTCTCAATATTTCTATATTGAAAGTTTTTATTATAATAATCAGTTTTTTCTGACTGCATATTATAAATTAGGCTCAACCTTTTTTTCATTGCCTTTAACGGTTCCTCAGCAGATAAATGATTCCTTATGGATTCATTGCGCTGTTGTTTTCGGCGAAGATGCTCAGGGTAAATTTTTTAAGTGGTATTGTAACGGCGAAAACGCAGATACGAAATATATAACTTCTTTGCCGGGTGAAATGACAGTTTCTTCGATTTTTTTTGATTCCGGCATATTTGATAATATATATTTTACCAATCAGTTTTTATCGGATTCCGATATTGCAACTCTTAATAAGAATTCTTTATCAAGTTTTATGCTGTATAAGGATCCTTCGTGGGTTCCGCATGGCGGTGATGATCCGGGTATTATTATCCCTATAGATCCTATAACGCCTCCGGATGATCCGGTTATTCCGGTAGATCCTACGGATACTCATAACCCGGATAGAATTGTAAAACCTATTGCTGATTTTACATGGATGGCATATACATTTGATAATACGTTCGATCTTGCTTCAACTTTAAACGGTGCAATTAAAGCGGATATTTCTCCTCTTAATGTTCTTGCGGTGAACACAAGTAATATCAACGGCTCTTTTGGAAGGGGGCTTGCCCGTCGTTGGTCATCTTATCCTGATCGTGTTCTCAGTTTAAATGAAGGTTTGCTTTATCAAGGCAGCAGCTTCACTTTGGCAGCATGGGTATATTATGAGGAAAAAACCGAACTTAACGAAGTAGTTCAAATTGAAGATGTTGAACAAAAGGATGGTTCTGTTTTACAAAAAACGGTTTACTATAATAAACAAATTCCGGCATTAGACGGGACAGGTATTACTGAGATTTTCGATGTCAACGGAAACAATATCAAATTTGATGACTGTTTTTCATATAATAAGGACGGAACTGTAAAAAAACAAATTACAAGTTATGCGTATGATTCTGTCGGCAGACTACTTGATATTGTTAATGGTAAACGTCAGGTATTATCCGGGAAATATTATGTTGATTCATATGGCCGTATAATAGGGTTAACCGACGGAATTGATTATTCATCAACTTTTGTGTGGGAATCTATTCCGAAAACTGATAAAAATACCGTAACCACCTCTTTGTTTACTTTCGAGGGGAAAGGTCTCATAAAGTTTTCACCTTTTTTATTTGATTCTTCCGGAAATTTGTCATCTACTTTTTCTTATGGCAATGACAGAAATTCGGCTACGGATAAGTCTGTTTCGGTAGGAACTTTCAAAAAAGGGAAATGGTTCCATTATGCTGTAACTTTTGACAGATCAGGTAATGTAAAGATTTATGTGAACGGTGAACTGAAGGATTCTGTTTCTACCGGACTGAAAATTGCTGATCTTAAATTAACTAATCTTGACCTTTTAACAGAATGCTCCGATATAGAATTCGGAAGATTCATTATAGATGAAGTATACTTTTCATCTAAAATTCTTTCAGCATCTGAAATTCGAAAGCTTGAATATTACGGAATCACAAAGTATTCATCTGAAGCATTGCTTGATCCGACTTCTCCGGGTTCTCAGCAAGAACAACATGGCGAAACTGAAATTGATGAGACTGAACAGTTAGAGAATCAATATGTTGAATATGCAACAATCGAAAACTATATCGGAACGACATTTGATGATTCAAAATTGTTAGGAAGAGATTATAATGGTTCTGTAACAGCCGCAATTAGAAATGCAAGTTTAAAACAAGGTTATAAAACTTATGGTCTTGCATTGAATGGATTAACATCGTATATGCGTTATCCGATAGGTATTTTGGATGATGTTTCTGAATTTTCGATTAGTATTTCTTATTATTGGAACGGTGTAAAATCCGGAACGGGAACTCAAAAGTTATTTGATTTTGCAAATAAAGACAAGTATGCGGATATTCCTGTCAAGTATATTTGTGCAAAAATGGGTGACGGAGATTCCGGTCTTGAAATAGAATTAAGTGACGGAGTAAATACAACCACTTTCAATAGTGGAATTAATATTGTCAATGAATGGGTCAGATTAACTGTAATTGTTTCGTCAAATAAGTTGTATTTATATCTTGACAATACTTTTATGGGTGAAGTCAAGACGGATGTTGATGTTGCAGCCATTTGTCCCAATTTTAATTTTATAGGAAAAAGCAATACTAAAGGAGATGCTCTCTTTTCCGGTTCTGTAGATGAAATATATATTTCATCAAGTAAAATTGATGAGGCGGAAATCAAACGGTTAGTTGATGAAGGCATAGTTCACGTTGAAACTGAGGATGAACATGATCAAGAAGATTTAGCTGAATCTGATCTTTGGGATAAGATAATAAATGGTATTTTGATTATTGGTGCAGTTCTCGCCGGAATAATAATTATTGCTATTTTAGTTTCGATGTTCTCTTAAAATTTTACATTTATACTTGTTCATTGCCATATTACTTTTTATAAGTAGATATGTATGAAAATATAATTTTATGTTCAGAAAGGATTTTTTTATGGAAATCACAAAAGATTTAACACTCGGAGAGTTACTTGATAATTATCCTGAGACTGCAGAGGCACTTTTTGCAGTCGGTATGCATTGTCTCGGATGTCCGTCTGCAAGAGGTGAATCTATCGCTCAGGCTGCTGAAGTTCACGGAGTCGATGTTGACGAACTTCTCAAGGCTATAAAAGCTTGTATCGTCAAATAATGTCGAATTCTTTTTCTGTCGAGGATAAGCATGATTTGATCGTGCTTACTCCTCGACTTAAACTTGTAGCTGAATTCTTGTCCGTTTTGAATGTTGCAACTGTCGCAGATGTGGGAACAGATCACGCAAAATTACCGATTTTTTTAATTCAGAACAATATATGTAATAAGGTGTATGCTTCTGATGTCGCTGTCGGTCCATTGACTTCAGCCAGGAATAATTTGAAATGTTATGGAATATCTTCATCAGATGTTAATGTTTTTTTATCAGATGGACTTAAAAATATTCCAAATGATTATAATGCGGTTTCCATTACGGGGATGGGCGGGCTATTGATTGCCGAGATTATTTCTGCGGCGCCGTTTAATATCCCTTTTGTTCTTAATCCGATGTCTTCTGTCGAAGATTTAAGACGATTTCTGTATTTAAATTCATGGGAAATACTTGATGAAAATATTGCAGTTGAAGATAGACGGTATTATCCTGTAATTTTGGCTGAAAAAACTGGAATAAAAAGTGATTATTCTGATTTTGATTGTTTTTTTTCAAAGTCACTTGTTAACAAGTATAATAAATCTGAGGCTGTTAATAAATATATTGATTATACCATGAATAAATTACGGCGAAACTATAATCATAAATTACAATCCCGAAAGCAATCCGAGGATTACCTCGAATTAAAAAATGTTATAGATTCATGTGATATTATTTTCGGAAAAGGATAACAAATGCCTATAGATGGAATTACGACATACGCATTGGTCGATGAATTAAAAAAATATTGCGTTGGTTGTAAGGTTGAAAAAATACTTCAGCCTGATAAAGATAAAATATATA
>JAZQQT010000039.1:0-15500 GCA_045629205.1 Eubacteriales bacterium | reverse complement strand
TCGATAAGACAAGTTTTTCGCCGTAACTTTTTGTAATGTTTTTGACGGTAATATTCATTGCAGTTCCTCTCTGTTTTCCGTTGCAAAGAGTTTTTTGTAAAAAAGGCTGATTAAATACAGTATTATTTTTTCAAAAAGCACACTTACAATTACGACAGTAAGTGTCCATGCGAGCAAATCTGTGGAATCAAGATAAATTTTGGCGTTATAGAACATTTCTCCGACAGAACCTTCGGGAATACCGATTATTTCTGCGGCTATGCCTGCTTTCCATGAGAGACCGAGTGCTATACTGCATGCCGAAACTATATGCGGTCTCAGTGCCGGCAGATAAATGTATTTGAATATTTGTCCGAAATGCATATCGTAGATATGTGCGGCCTCTATTAGAAGTTTATCCGTATTTTTCAGACCTTCGAGAATGTTGGAATAAATGACGGGAAAAACCATCAGAAAAGAGATAAAGGCAGATAATTTTGATGATGTCAGCCAGACCAGACACAATACGATAAAGGAAGCTACGGGAACGGTTTTTATCGTTGTGACAAACGGTCGCAGAAATATCTCGAATAATCTGAAACGCTTTGCTGCTATGGCAAAAACGGTCCCGAGAATAAATCCGGAAAAAAATCCGATTGATATTCGCAGAAAAGAAAAAGAGATCGTGCTCCAGAATTCTTTTTTCATAAGCAGAATAAAAAATCTTTTCAGAACGTCAACCGGTGACGGGAGCAGTATTTTTGATTTTACGATAATCGAGAGAACATACCACACAGTCAGGACAATTATTATCGCCCCGACAGTTTGAAGCTTTTCTTTTGTGATGATATTTTTTTTAACTCTCATAATAGAAATCATCGGCAGGTAAGACACCGCCTACTGAAGCTTTATTATAGTTGAAAAGCGTATTAAGGTATCCGGAAAGAGAAACTTTCATTTCCGCTCCGGAAATAAAGTCAATATTACAGTAGGGAATTGCTTTTTTCGCGACCGAAGCGGCAAAAATCCCGTATTTTTCAACAAGAAGAGCAGCACCGCTTACATCTTCGTTAACATATTTTATCGAGTCTCTGTATTTATTTAAAAAATCGTTTACTTTGTTTTTATTATTTTCCGTAAAGTCTTTTCTTGCAACGAGAACCCCGGTAATGAACAGTGTATTACCGTCGGCTTTTTTCCATTCTTCATTAAGATTAATGGCTATATCCAGTCCTTCAACACTGTTTTGCGCAACGGTAACATAAGGCTGCGGCAGCATTGCGATTCCGCTGTCTGAGTTTTGCAATATTGCAACGATTTCGGTCGGTTCTGTTTTCCATTCTATTGAGATGTCTTTATCGGCGTCTATACCGTTTTCCGATAAAATGTATCTCAGTCCGTATTCCGGTGTTGAACCTTTTCCCGTTGCGTAGACAGTTTTTCCCTTCAGGTCGTCAAGAGAATTGATTTCTGTTCCTTTTGACACGATGTAAACAACGCCGAGGGTGTTTACCGCCAGAACTCTTATCTGCCCTTCTGTTTTGTTATACAAAACGGAGGCGAGATTTGCCGGAACCGCCGCCATATCAAGTTCTCCCTGAATAAGCTTGGGCGTGATTTCGTCGGCAGAACCGTGAATCGAAAATTCGTATTCACCGTCATTGTCGTCCATTATTTTGACAAGTCCGATTGAAGTCGGTCCTTTCATTCCCGCGATC
Source organism: Eubacteriales bacterium (assembly GCA_045629205.1). GTDB lineage: Bacteria > Bacillota > Clostridia > Oscillospirales > UBA644 > JAZQLP01. The sequence goes on along the minus strand of JAZQQT010000039.1, from coordinate 13,803 downwards.
CTGATCGGGGATGAGGATTCTTTTTCCTTATTACTGCAGCCGACAGTGAGACAGAATAATACTGCCGTAAACAGTATTATGGAGAGAATTTTTTTCATTTTTTTCCTCTTTCCGTAGATAAAATCTACAATTTAGATGTTACGGTTTTTGCCGAAACACCGTTTATCCTGCCGATTTTCCCCGAAAGAGCATTTACAGTCGACGGAGGAGCATCCATGATGATACAGATAACCGAAATGTTTTTTTCTTTATACGGAATGCCGAGTCTGCCTACGATGTAACTGCCAAAGGTATGCAGGAGCTCGTTTATTTTTGCGGTTGCTTCCGTATTTTCGACTATGATGCTGAGAACCGATATCCTGTTTTCGGAATTGTTATCGATCATTTTTGCCTCCATAAAAAATCCGTACCTGAAATCGGTACGGAAGATTCGGATTTAACTATTGCCCGTATTGCTTCCATCCCGGAAAACCTCGATGTAAGAAAAACAGTATTTCAGATGTCCTTGCGAAAAGAAATTACTTGTCGCTCGGAAGAAATAAAAGGTCGGCAACAGCCGACCTTTTGGTGCAAGGAAAGGGACTTGAACCCTCACGGTAATACCACACGCCCCTCAAACGTGCGCGTCTGCCTGTTCCGCCACCCTTGCAAATGCAATCGGCATACTTCTGCTGATTAGCGTGTAGATTATATCACTGTATTTTTATCTTGTCAATGACTTTTTTGTGAAATTGTATTTTTTCCGCTCTTTCGAAGAAATGTAACACATTCGTGCGCTAATGCGGGGTTGACATCCTTATATATTAAGTATATAATATATTAGCTAAATGGCTGAAATTCGTCTTTTGCCGATTTTTTCGGCATACCGGAGGTCTAAATGATTCGGAGTATGACAGGTTACGGCAGAGCTCGTAAAGTCATCGACGGAACCGATATAACCGTTGAAATTAAATCCGTAAATAACAGGTATTGCGAGCTTAACGTCAGAATGCCGCGTGCTTATTTACAACTTGAGGAGTCCGTTCGCGGTCTGCTGAAAGAACAGATAATAAGAGGTAAGGTTGAGGTCTCTATTACCGTCATCGAAACGGAAGGAGAGCCCGGGCGCCTTGTCCTTAACGAAAAACTGCTTGAGCAGTATCTCGAAACATTCAAATACGCTGAAGAGAAATACGGTCTGCGCAACGATATCGCAGTTTCTTCGATCATGCGTCTTCCCGATGTGCTTACCTCTGTGCAGGAAGATCCGGATATGAACGCGGTTTCCGATAAAATTATGCCTGTCGTTTCGGAGGCGCTTTCTGTCTTTATCGGACAGCGGGAAAAAGAAGGTAATTATTTAGTCAACGATATAGTCGCCAAATGCAGTGAAATTGTTTCAATAAAAGACAGAATCGCGGCAAAGGCCGAAATTCTGATTCCGGAATATATAGAAAAACTCAAAACGAGAACGGCTCAGCTTATGGGTGATGTTTCCGTTGATCCTCAGAGAATGCTTACGGAAATAGCTATCATGGCAGACCGTATGGCGATCGATGAAGAGCTTGTCCGTCTCGGTTCTCATATAGAAAAGCTCAAGGGTATTTTCGAGGCAGGACTGAAATCCGGGGCAAATGCGGCACCGTCCGGTAAAATGACCGATTTTATCATTCAGGAAATGAACCGTGAAATCAATACGGTTACTTCCAAAATAGGAGATCTCGAAATTACCAACGATGCTATCGCAATAAAGGCGCTTATTGAAAAGATCCGTGAACAGATTCAAAATATAGAATAATCGGAGATATATATGAAGCTAATAAATATCGGTTTCGGAAATATGGTATCCGCAGAAAGAGTTATCGCAGTCGTCAGTCCGGAATCCTCGCCTGTAAAAAGAATCATTCAGGACGCGCGTGAAGACGGAATGCTTATAGACGCTACGTTCGGCAGAAGAACCCGTGCCGTCATAGTAACCGACAGTGAGCACGTTATTCTCAGCGGTTTGCAGCCTGAAACCGTAGCTTCCCGTATGAACGGTGAAAGCGATAAAGAAGGAGATCCGGAAATTGAATAAAGGCAATCTTTTTATCGTGTCGGGTCCTTCGGGATCCGGTAAAGGAACGATTCTCGGCGAAATCTTCAGAATTTTTGTCGATGAGAATTTGTATTTTTCGGTTTCCGCAACAACAAGAGCTCCGCGCGAAGGAGAAATCGACGGCATTCATTATCATTTCGTTACCCGTGAACGGTTTACCGAATTACTGAATAACAACGGACTTGTCGAATACAATATTCTCTCAACCGGAGATATGTACGGTACACCAAAAGCTCCGCTTGAGGAGGCAATGCATAGCGGCCGTTCATGTATTCTTGAAATAGATCCGAACGGAATGAGGCAGGTTATCGGTGTATATCCGGATGCCGTTAAAATATTCATAGCGCCGCCGTCTGAGGAAATACTCGAGAAGAGAATCCGCGGCAGAGGTACCGAAACCGAAGCAAACATTGTCAAACGTCTCGATACCGCAAAAAAGGAACTTCAGGCAGTCGGAGAATACGATTACGTTATCGTAAACGATAAGCTTGAAGACGCAGTAAATGATACCGAAGCGGTTTTCCGCTTATATTTTAATAAATAATTTAAAATGGAGACATATCAATTATGATGCTTTATCCGGATGTTTTCTCCCTTATAAGAGGAGAAGGAAAATGCAGATATTCACTTACTCTTGCCATTGCGAAAAAAGCAAGAATTATTTCAGACAAGGCCGATGATGCGGGCGAAACTCTCACCGAAAAGCCTGTCAGCCTTGCAATCGACTGCTTATCAAAGGGTCAGATGGATTACAGAGAACTTAAATCCGTTAAAACCGCAATGGTGGATCTTGATTATAAATTTACAGCTCCGATCTCCTTTGCCGGAGATGACGGATCCAACTGATGCCGGATTATTGCGCATATGTCGCCGTAGATACGGTTTACGAAATCGACGGTGAATACCGCTATAAAATTCCGGATGGTCTTGAATCAATTTGTGTCGGAGACGCCGTAAGCGTTCCGTTCGGACGCAGAGACGTATCAACACACGGCATTGTCCTTGATATAAAACAGGAAAATACCGACGGACTCAAATCGGTTCTTCACGGAGATTCATTTTCCGTAGGCAGAGAGGGCGTAGGTTTGATAAAGTTTATCAAATCACGTTATTTCTGCACTTATATGGATGCGTTTCGTTTGCTTATCCCGGTAAATCTTGAAGAAAAACCGGCGCCGTTATACGAAAAATACTATTTTCTGAACGATAAAGAGTATTGTAAGACGCTGTTTCTTCAAAACGGGTCGGTAAAGAAAAACTGTGAAAAGCAGTTTTATGTCCTTAATTTGCTTTCCGAAACCGAAATGTCAGCTGACGAAATTCTGTTAAAAGGTGTCAGTCGGTCAACTTTAAAAACGCTCGAAACAAAAAACGTTATCGGCGTTACAATGAAACAAAAACGCCGTAATCCGCTTTCGTCAACGGCTTTGGAATATGCTCCGAATGAACGGAACATACTTAATGAGGAGCAGCGTAAAGCCTATCTCGAAATCAGCGCAAATATCAATTCGGGTAATGCTCATTTGCTTTACGGTGTTACCGGAAGCGGAAAAACCCATGTCTTTATGGCGTTGATAGACGATGTTCTCGCCGCCGGAAAAAGCTGTATGCTTCTTCTTCCGGAGATATCTCTTACATTTCAGATTGTCAGGCGTTTATACGGTCGTTACGGAGAAAAGCTTGCGGTTCTTCACAGTGGACTTTCAAAAGGCGAAAAAAAGGACGAATGGCAAAGAATAGCAGATGGCGAAGCAAGAATTCTTGTCGGCACAAGGTCAGCGGTTTTTGCACCGATGCAAAATCTCGGATTGATTATTATCGACGAGGAGCAGGAACATACGTATAAGTCCGAAATGACACCGAAATACAATGCAAAAGATGTCGCTCTTTACAGAATGCACAAACAAAACGGGCTTTTGCTTCTCGCTTCCGCAACTCCGTCGTTTGAAAATTATTTTCGCGGCATCGAGGGGATTATCGGTTTCAGCCGTCTTGAGCAAAGATACAACAAACAACCGTTGCCGAAAGTTGTTACCGTGGATCTTCGCAACGAAGTTGCGGCAGGCAACAAAAATCTCATCAGCAGACATCTTGCGGCCGAAATAGAAGAAAACCTTAAAAATAAAGAACAAACGATTCTTTTTATCAACAGACGGGGATATGCGGGATTTGTTCAGTGTCTCGGCTGTTCTGCCGTTCGTAAATGTCCATACTGCGGTATTCCGTTATCATACCATAAATCGGATAAAAAGCTTCATTGTCATTATTGCAATTATTCAGAAAACACAACGACTGTTTGTCCCGATTGCGGAGCGTTACTTCGTTATTCCGGAGCCGGCACCCAAAAAGCCGAGGAACAGATATCCATGCTTTTTCCGAATGTCCGTATTGCCAGGATGGATGCCGACAGCGTCAGCGCAAAACCGAACCGCGAGCGGATTCTCAAAGCATTCGGAAACGGTGAATATGACATACTTCTCGGCACACAGATGATAACAAAAGGGTTGGACTTTCCCAATGTTACTCTTGTCGGAGTATTGAATGCCGATTCTCTTCTGTATTCGTCTGATTTCCGTGCCTACGAAAAAACCTTTTCTATTCTCACTCAGGTAACGGGAAGAGCGGGACGAAGCGGAAAAACGGGAAGGGCGATCGTTCAGACATTTTCTCCTTCACACGAGGTTCTTAAGTTTGCATATAATCAGGATTACGAAGGTTTTTATTCAAATCAGATAGCTCTTCGTAAAGCACTTTTATATCCTCCGTATTCCGATTTATGTCAGATGGTTTTCGTCGCGGAGAGTGAATCTGCAGCAACGGACGCGGCATATTCATTCATAGACTGTCTGCGCCGGCTTACCGAAACACCGGATTTTGATGACGTGCCGATTACGGCCATCAAGCCAACTGTTACTGCGGTTCCGATGGTTGACGGACGAACGCGTGTCAGAACGATTATCAAATGTCGTGACAGGGCAAAAACAAGACGTTTGCTCGATACCGTTTATACGGCAATACTCAAGGATTCAAAATATAAAAATGTTCAGATTACTGCGGATATGAATCCACAGACTATTTTATAATAAATATTTCAGCAAAGGATTAGATATGGCACTTCGCAAAATAGTTACCGAAGGCGATCCTGCTCTCTCAAGAGTATGTCGTCCTATAGAGATAATCGATAAAAAAATCAAAACCTTAATCGGGGATATGAAAGATACACTTGCAAAGGCAAACGGTCTCGGTTTGGCTGCTCCTCAGGTCGGAATCAACCGCCGTCTTTGTATTGTTCAGGACGATGATGAAAGCATAATGACCCTTATTAATCCCGAGATTATCGCTTCAAGCGGCGAGCAGGAATTTACCGAGGGATGTCTTTCTCTTCCCAAAGTCTGGGGAAAGACCAAAAGACCGGCAGAAGTTACGGTAAAAGCTCTTAACGAAAACGGTGAAGAAATAACCGTTACCCGGACCGGAACAACAGCAGTTTGTCTTTGCCACGAAATAGATCATCTTAACGGTATTCTTTTCAGGGCGCACGTTACCGAATATATTGAGTATGAGGATGACGATGATTAAAGTCCTGTTTATGGGATCTCCCGATTTTTCCGTTTCCGCTTTAAAAAAACTTGTCGAATACGACCGGACCGAAGTCGTCGGAGTTGTTTCTCAGGAAGATAAACCAAAGGGCAGAGGATACGAAATGATGCCGACGGCCGTCAAGGCTTATGCGTTGTCGGTTGGTATCCCTGTATATACCCCGCATACGCTGCGTGATAATGCCATTGCCGATCTCCTTACGGAAATCAACCCGGATGTGATAGTCGTCGTGGCATACGGAAAGATTCTCCCGGATTATGTTCTCGATTATCCGCGTCTCGGCTGCGTAAATATCCACGCTTCATTGCTTCCTATGTATCGCGGAGCTTCTCCTATTAATTTTGCGATTATCAAAGGCGAAAAAGAAACAGGCGTTACATCAATGCTTATGGATAGCGGTCTTGATACCGGTGACATGTTGATGAAAACAACCGTTCCCATCGACGACAATGACGATTTCGGTATCCTTCACGATAAACTTTCCGAGGCCGGAGCAGATCTTCTTATAAAAACGCTCGACGGACTTTCCGACGGAACTATAGTTCCCCAAAAGCAGGAGGGCGATACTTTTTATGCTCCTCTTATCGGAAATGATATAAAACATATTGATTTCTCACGTCCGTCCGCAGATGTCCGCAATCTTGTTCGCGGACTGTCTCCCGTTCCGACGGCTTTTACAGAGCTTAACGGAAAACGTATCAAGGTTTTTTCCTGTGATACGGTCAGAGTTGAATCGTCTGCTTTGCCCGGAACTCTTCTTTCAAAGGACGAGTTACTTGTAAAAACCGCGGACGGTGCCGTTCGTTTAACGCAAATCGCGCCGGAAGGAAAACGTCGAATGACCGACAGCGATTTTATGCGCGGTCTCAGAGTATCGGAAACGTCAGAATATATTTTTTCTTAAGGATTCAGAACATTGAGTTACGATTATGCTTCGCTTTCTTATGATGAATTAACTCAGACATGTCTTGATCTCGGCTTGCCTAAATACAGGGCAGCACAGATTTTTCGTAATATTTCACGTGCTGTTCCTTTGTCTGAAATGACAGATTTGTCAAAATCTCTTCGTGAATCGCTTGCCGAAAAAGGATCTCTGTTTATACCGGCAGCGGAAGACAGATTAATATCTTCCGACGGAACTGAAAAATTCCTTTTCCGCCTTGAAGACGGAAATTTGATTGAGACCGTAATTATGAAATATAAACACGGAAATTCTGTGTGTATTTCATCTCAGGTAGGATGCCTTATGGGGTGTAAGTTCTGCGCTAGCACCCTGCGCGGAAAAGTAAGAGATCTTACGGCAGGCGAAATGCTTATGCAGGTCGCCGTCGTAAATAAAGCTGTCGGGGTTTCAAACATCGTAATAATGGGTATCGGCGAACCGCTTGATAATTACGATAACGTCATCAGATTTCTTCGGAATGTCAATGACGAACATGGCTTGAACATAGGAGCTCGGCATATTTCACTGTCAACATGCGGGTTAACAGACAGAATTGATGCTCTTGCCGATGATGTCGGTCAGATTACTCTTTCGGTTTCGCTGCATGCTCCGGATAACGAAACACGCGATGTCCTGATGCCTGTCAACAAAGCATATCCTCTCGAAAAACTTATTCCCTCATGCCGTAAATGGCTTGAAAAAACCGGTAGACGGATATCTTTTGAATATACTCTCGTTAAAGGAATAAACGATTCCTCCGCTCATGCCGAAAAACTTGCGGCATTGCTTCACGGAATGCTTTGTCATATAAATCTTATTCCCGTAAACCATGTTGAAGAAAGAGGGCTTTATCCTCCTTCCGAAAAAACAATAGAAAATTTCAAGTCCGTTCTTGAAAATAAAAATATGACCGTAACGGTCAGGCGGACGCTTGGCGGCGATATCAATGCATCCTGCGGACAGCTTAGATATCGTCATATAAAAAATGAAGATTTCAAAGAAATCGAAAGGAGCTGAGTATGCTGTTATTCGGAAAATCAGATATAGGTCTTGTAAGAACATCAAATCAGGACTGCTTTTCTCTTAACGAATTTCCGGACGGAAGGTGCTTTGCCGTCGTTTGCGACGGGATGGGTGGATATTCCGGCGGAAATATCGCAAGTGACATTGCCGTTCGTGTAATAAACGATGAGCTTGCCGAGAAACTGTCTTCTCCGATTTCGGATATCGAAGTTCGTGACTGTATCACGAACGCTATTTGCCTTGCGAACGATAAAATATATGAGTCTGCGCAGATGGACAGCTCCATTTCCGATATGGGCACAACCGCGGTTGTGGTATATATAACCGGCAACATTCTCTTTGTCGCTCACGTCGGAGACAGCCGCGCGTATCTTTTTCATGACGGAGCACTTTCGGGAATTACAAAAGACCACTCTCTTGTTCAGTCGCTTATAGACAGTCACAGCATAACCGAAGAAGAAGCGCTTGTTCACCCGTATCGTAATATCATAACAAGAGTTGTCGGAAGAGAGGCGGCTCCCGACGTCACGTTTTCATCACACGTTTTCAATCCGGGAGATATTGCCGTTCTTTGCACCGACGGACTTACAAATATGGTTAACGAAACAGAACTGGCATCGGTTCTTTCTGATGTAGATGTCATTAATGAAGACGTTTGCTCCGAACTGATCGATATTGCAAATGCGAACGGCGGTAAAGATAATATTACGGTGGTTCTTTTAGGCGGAATGTCCGAGAATACGCTCTTCCCAAATGAAGGCCCGGCGGAGGAGAACTGATTTGGATAATTTAATCGGACAGGTTTTAAACGACCGTTACAATATAACAGAAATCATAGGCGTCGGCGGTATGTCCGTTGTGTATAAGGCTTTTGACCTTGACGACGGGAAATACGTTGCCGTTAAAGTCCTCAAACCGGAATTTGGCAAACAGGCAAAGTTCCGTAAACGTTTTATGAACGAATCAAAAGCCATTGCAATGATGTCCCATAAGAATATCGTCAAGGTTTTCGACGTAGAGTTCGGCGATGAACTGCAGTATATCGTTATGGAATATATTCAGGGTCGGACACTTAAAGAATACATCAACCAGTATGCACCTCTTGCCGTAAATGAATCAATTGCATATTGCGGTCAGGTTCTCAACGCTCTTATTCATGCTCACGGCAAAGGCGTTGTTCATCGGGATATAAAGCCTCAGAATATCATGTTGCTTGACAGCGGTGTTATCAAAGTTACCGATTTCGGGATTGCACACGTCAACAATGCCGATACCGTTACGATGACCGATAATGCGATAGGTTCTGTTCATTACATAAGCCCTGAACAGGCACGCGGACAGCACAGTGACGAACGCGCCGATATATATTCCATAGGCATAATGCTTTACGAGATGGTGACCGGGCAGCTGCCTTTTGAGGCAGATGCTGCCGTTACCGTTGCTCTTATGCAGGTCCAGGATGAACCCAAGCATCCGACCGAGGTTAATCCGGGATTACCTAAAGGCGTGGAACAGATTATCATTAAAGCATTGCAGAAAGATGCTGCTTCAAGATATCAGACTGCTGCGGAAATGAAGCAGGACATACTTGCTCTGCTTGAAGATGCCGGTCATGTTTTCGATAGCTATCCGGAGTTTACTTTTCAAAGAAAAGATTCCGGTGATACGATGGAGTTTTCATTTGCAAATTTGTCTTTTGAAGAAACTTCGCATACCGATGTCTCGTCAGGGATTATCGGAGACAAGCAGGACGAACAGTCTGAAAATTCCGAAGATGAAAAAACTCAGCCCGAAAAAAAATCTGAAGAAAAACAAGATAACAATAAGGAACTTTCTCCCGAAGAATATAAAAAACGCCGTAATAAAGGCCGTTTGAAATTATTTATCGGCAGATTGATTTCCGCATTGTTGGGTATGGCTCTTGCCTGCGTTCTCGTTTTTTTCGGAACAAAGGTTATGTTCGGCGCATTGGATGATTTATCTTCAAATCTGATTGAGATACCGAATCTTGTGGGCAGTTCCATAAACGACGTTCTCGGTTCAAAGGCCATTACCTCAAATTTTACTATAAAACAGTCATCCCGATATGATTCCGAGATCGGTGAAGGTATTATTATCGAACAATCACCGGATCAGGGCAGCTTCGAGCAGGGAAAGGAAATATCGGTTGTGGTAAGTGCCGGACCAAAAATGATTACTGTTCCGAAACTTGTTGACCTCACCGCAGAAGAAGCATCTGTAAGTATTAAAAATCTCGGACTGTATTGCGAAAAAATCACTCAGGCAAGTGATACAGTTGATGAGGGCAAGGTTATTGCTTCATTCCCGGATGTCGGGAACTCTGTTCCCGAAGGCTCAACTGTTAAAATATATGTCGCAGTAAATACATCATCCAGGCTTACAAAGGTAACCGACTATGTAGGAATGACAAAAGATGCTGCAATGAATAAGATATATCAGCAGTCTCTTATTCCTGTTATACAGCAGGGATACAGTAATAAATACGAAGCCGGTATAGTTTATGCTCAGGGCATCGAAAGTGATACCGAAGTGGAAGAGGGAACAGAGGTCATTGTTTACGTAAGTCTCGGTTCAGATCCGTCTTATTCAGGTTGATATGGACGATAATCTTATTGTAAAATGTGTCGGCGGACTATATACCGTTGTAACGCATGAAGGTAAAAGAATCGAATGCAGGGCAAAGGGCACGCTGCGTCGACTTGATCCTCCTCCTGCTCCGGGAGACAGGGTAACGCTCGAAAACGGTGTGATATCAACCGTTCTCCCGCGAAAAAACGTCATTATCAGACCTTTTATTGCAAATATAGATAAACTGTTTATCGTTTCCGCTGTCGCGGATCCCGATCCTGATTGCTATTTTACCGATAAACTTATTGCTATTGCCGAATTTTCCGGAATCGAACCGATTTTGGTTTTTTCAAAAACGGATTTGGGAGTTGCGGGAATATCGCGGAATTACGATGGACTTCCGCATCCGAAATATTTTGTTTCAACAAAGACCGGAGAGGGGATCGAAGACCTGTCCCGTGAGTTTGCAGGTGGCGTATCCGCATTTGCCGGTTTGTCCGGAGTCGGAAAATCAAGTATAGTCAATGCTTTATGCAAACTTTCCGGTGTAGATGCCGTTTCCGAGGTCGGAGCTTTGTCCGAAAAAATATCGCGCGGTAAAAATACCACGCGTCATACCGAGTTATTCCCGCTTTGCGGCGGTTATATTGCCGACACACCGGGTTTCGGAAGCATTGAGCCCGAATATTTCGGGTTGTTCGATCGATTGCTTCTGATTGATTGTTTCAGCGACTTTTCCGATTATATCGGAGACTGTGAATTTTCGGATTGCCGTCATATCAAAGAACGGAATTGCGGTATAAAAAAAGCCGTTGCCGAAGGTTGTATCTGTAAGGATCGCTATGAATCATTTGTCAGAATGTTTAACGAAATGGGCGAATACAAACCTTGGGAAAACAATAAGTAGAGATTGATTTTAAAACATATAAAAGTCCTGCCGAATCGGCAGGACTTGATTTTTGTATTCAGAGTGCGGTTTTTTATCCGAAAGGTCTGAATTTGTCATCTTCGGTAAGATGCAGCTTATTAATAAAAAATTCCGCGCGGTCGGGCAGTTTTGCGAGAGTTTTCAGATTATGCGCATCTGAGCCGAAGTAAAACTTACAGCCGCATTCTTTTGCGATTCTGTAAGGACGAAGCATTGCTTCGCGTTCGTCATCGCTTTTATAATCTTCCACGTCAACGTTTATCTCAATACCCATTCCTTTTTCGGAAGATTCCGAAAACAGCAGCTTCCAGCGTTCGTCCGAAATATAATTTAAAATATCAATGTGATCTTTCCAGTTCGGTGTATATCCTGCAAGTCCGTCCCATGTTATATGGGCAAGTCCGACTTTATGAAAAGGTAAATCAAGCTGCAGCAGATTCCAGAAACGCTCAGCAAGAATGATTGCCTGCTCTTTTTTGTCCAATGCTTCCCGTTGCACTCTCGCGAAATCAAGATGAAGATGCCCGACCGGTATAATGATAAAGTCAAGTTTGTCAAAGTTCTTTCGGCTCAGACCCACAACGCTGTAGCGGTCCATATCCGCCTCGCATCCGAAATGGAATTCAACGCCGTCAGCCTGAGGCAGCGGAAGTGCCTTGTTGATGTTGTCAAAACCTTCCCATGTGTCTCCTGCGCATGGAACGTCAGCATCCCAGAAGTGATCTGTCAGACAGATGTGCCTATATCCTGCTTTAACGGCATATTTAAGAATATTTTCGGGTGTCTGCTCCGGATCTCCGGAACATGGTGAAAGATATGAATGAATGTGTAAATCGTGATCAAGAACGTATTTCATACAATGCTCCTTTATTCTTCAAAGAAACCCGCCATCGGCAGATTATCAATCAGGCTTTCAGCCGCATCTTCAATGTCTTCATTGTCAACTTCCGTGCCGTCTCGCCGAAAGCATTCAAATTCGTCAACTGTATTTTCAATCAAAACCATATCAATAAACAACGGAAGCATTTCTTTAAACCCTTTCGGCAGTCTTCGATATTGTATAATTCAATGGCTTCTTTCAGTCTTGTTTTGATTCGGCGGTTTCTTTTGCTGTCACTTTAATTGTTTCAAGCATATATTCGGCAAGTTTTCTGGAGCCTTCTCCTTTGAAGTGCACTCCGTCATCGTCATGCATATCGGAAATGCTTTGAGAAACAGTATAAAGGTCAATAACTTTACAGTCATATTTTTTCGCGATTTTTTTTGCGATGTCGTTTCTTTTTACTACGGTTATGTCTCTTTCGGGATCTTTGGGCAGGTTAGTGGTCAGAACGATTCCGATCGGAGTGTCAGAAAACTCATTCTTCAGATATACTATGAAGTCGTCGTAATACTTTTCATATTCCGTTTCGTCAAGATGCCAGCCGTGCAGTCCGTTATTAAAGAGGATAATATTGCGGTAGCCCTCCTGCTTTGCAAATAGTGAAACCGACTGCTTAAAATACGGATTATCAAGTGCTTTTGATGTTCCGAATCCGTCAAAAAGAAATTCGCCTTTACTGATATGAGTCGCTACACCTCTTATGTCGCATGAAATCGAATCCCCGATATACATAACGCGTTTTTTTGTTTTGTCGGGAGCATGTTCCCACCACGGACTGTCCCATTCATATGTTTCAAGAGGTGTGTCAGTATTCTGTTGTTGGTATGTATAACTCATGTCATTTTCCTTTATATATAATACATTAATTATTTTTACAGATAAAACCGTAACTGCTATTTCTTTTTTTTCGGCTGCGGCAGCTCGTCATACATCGCTGCTGCCAGTTTGTATAAAAATTCTTTATCATCAACATTATCGACCTGAAGCATTTCTTTTGCGCCGTCATAAGGGATTATACGTAAAGCGTCCGGCATAAGGTTAATCGCCGCGTTTACCGGTTTGACCAACAATCTGTTATCATATATACCGCCTATGATTTTTTCACGGTAATAAATGATGTATTCACCCATCATGGCTCGGTAAGAGATTCCGTCCAGACCCGATAATTGTTCTGATATAAAACCCAGATATTCTTTTTTGGATGGCACGTTTAACCTCGATAATCAAAAGAAGTGAGTATATTATAATATAGACAAATATGCCTGTCAATAATTTGTTTTTCAATATTTCCGTTCATAAGAAATGGTGGGTATCATTAGTTAATTAGTTTCTTTTGCGCAATATCATTTCTTTGTGCATAGGAGCTCGTTATGTGCATAAAGGATCGGAATGCTGAACAGGCACAATCATCTCGACTGGCGTTTAGGAGTATCGGCTCATTCTGATTCATTTTGAATATCATTTGCGGCTTTAACGTAAAATTCAGATTGCTTATCGAACATTTCTTTGTACTTTCCGCCTTTAGCATAAAGTTCGGCATGAGTGCCGTACTCTATTACATTTCCATTATCAAAAACCGCCACTTTATCAGCCAGTTGAACCGAGGAAAGTCTATGAGATATCAATATTGCAGATTTTCCGACCGTCATATTATTGAATTGCTGATATATTTCTTGTTCTATAATCGGGTCAAGGGCGGCTGTAGGTTCATCTAAAAGATAAATCGGGGCATTGTTATACATGGCACGGGCGATTGCGAT
>JAZQQT010000038.1:0-15375 GCA_045629205.1 Eubacteriales bacterium | reverse complement strand
TTGTTCTATCATAAGTTTTGTGCTTCCGTAGGGATTTGTCGTACTGAGCGGAAAATCCTCTCTTATCGGCACACTTTCCGGTTTTCCGTAAACTGTTGCGGAAGAACTGAACACGATTTTTTTTACATTATTGTGTTGCATTACTTCCAATAAGCTAATTGTACTTATTAAATTATTATCATAATACATCAATGGCTTTTTTACGGATTCGCCTACGGCTTTTAATCCTGCAAAATGAATAACCGCTTCCGGATTATACTGTTTGAAAATATTGTTTAATTTTTCTTTATCGCGCACATCGGCATTGATAAAAGGAAAATCTTTTTTTGTTATAAATTTTATTCTGTCAATTGCTTTGATATTACTGTTTTCGAGGTTATCAATAATAATAATATCGTATCCTTTATTAAGTAATTCAACGCACGTATGACTTCCGATATATCCGGCACCGCCTGTAACCAAAACTCTCATGTGTATCCTCTTACATGTTTTCTACAGTATCTATTCCTAAAACATTCATATGCATTATTAAAATTCTTCTTGTTAATAAAGCCAAAGCAATCCATGAATTTTTTTTATTCGGATCAGTTTCATCTATTATGTGTGAATCATGATAAAAAGAAGAGAATAGAGAAGCGATATTAAATGCATTATCGCATAAATAGTTTGGTGCTCTTTCATCCAATGCTTTTTGAAAAATATCACTACAGGAAGAAATGGCAAGTAATAAATCTTTTTCAGCTTTTGAATATATACCGTTGATTTCTTTAATATCGTTATATCCGATATTCAGTTTTTTTAAAATTGAATTTATTCTTGTGATTGTATATAAGATATACGTTCCTGTTTTACCTTCAAAAGATAAAAACTTATCAATATCAAAAATATAATCTTTAGATCGATGATTAATTAAATCTCCGAATTTAATTGCTGCAATGCCCACTTTTTCTGCAGTTGATAATTTGTCCGTGTCTGATAAACCGGAAACATAAGTTGAATTCGAAAGTTTATCCGAAGCACCGTTTATAACAGTTTCAAGTAAGTCAGATAACCGCATAACACCGCCATCGCGGGTTTTAAACGGCTTTCCGTCATTTCCGTTCATTGTTCCGAATCCAAGATGCTCTAATGAAACATCATTTGGGATTATTCCTGCTAATTTTGCACATCTGAATACCTGGAGAAAATGAAGGGATTGTCTGCTGTCAACTACATACCAAATGCAGTTTGGTTTAAAATCTTTTTGCCTTTGAAGTAAAGTCGCAAGGTCGGTTGTTGAATACAGACTTGCCCCATCGGATTTTTTTATTATTATAGGTGGGACTTTTGCTTTGTCGGCATCATCTTCAACATTGACAACCAAGGCGCCTTCACTTTCAATTAATAAGTTTTTATCAGTAAGCAGGGAAATTAATTTGGGAATATATTTTTCCGCATCGCTTTCCCCGAGCCAGTTTTCAAAACTAACGTTTAACTTATCATAATTGGCTTTTAAATCTGCTTTTGATGCCTCAAGAATATTTTTCCATAATTCAATGTAACCGGACCTTCCGGCTTGTAATTCCATTGTTGCTAAGTGGGCTTTTTCGGCAAATATTTCATCAGATTTGCTTTTTTTGCTTGCAGCCGGATATACTTCATTTAATTCAGCCATCGTTGGCTGAAAAGCAGTATCTTTTGATATGTCAAAATCAGGTGAAAAGCATCGTTCGGCTGGATATCTTTCG
Source organism: Eubacteriales bacterium (assembly GCA_045629205.1). GTDB lineage: Bacteria > Bacillota > Clostridia > Oscillospirales > UBA644 > JAZQLP01. The sequence goes on along the minus strand of JAZQQT010000038.1, from coordinate 13,648 downwards.
GATAATTCAGCAATAACCAAACCAATCTGAAGTCCCCAGTCTCCTAGATGGATATCACCGTAAGCATTATGTCCCATAATGTTAGCAAGTCTTTTAAGAGCTTCTCCGATAATAGCTGCTCTTAAATGACCGATATGTAAAGGTTTAGCAACATTTGGGCCACCGTAATCTATGAGGATATTTAAAGGATTATCCGATTGTTTGATTCCGAGTTTGCTATCTGATATAATAGAATTAATATGCGATACAAGAGAATCATCAGATAAAGATATATTAATAAAACCCGGTGCTACAGCATCGATATTATCAAAATCATTATCTTTGCTAAGTTCGTCACTTATCTCTTTGGCTATTAGAATCGGAGCTTTGTGATATAATTTAGCACCAATGAAACTGCTATTACATTGAAATTGGCATAAATCGGGTCTGTCAGATACGGATACATTTGCAATAATATTTGTATATCCGCATTTATCAAAAGCATTTTGTAATTTATTTGATAAGTAATTCGTTAAAGTTTCCATATACTCATTTATTTATTTAAAGTTGCATTGATTTCGTCAATTAAGAGAGAATTAATGCTGTCGATAACTTCGGTAGAAGTTTTATTACCCAGTATAACTTCTTTTAATTCTTTAGTAAGAATATCTTCTTTAAATGATTCAGTTAAAGTGACATTATTTAAATAATTAACGTTTTCTACGTTATTAATAAAATTATCGCAGTCTTCATCAAAATGGAAAAGCATAGTTGCCAAATCTTTCCAACCTTCATCAGTAGAATCCGGAAGCGGATCAAATAATAAAGAAAGAATATTTCCCATTTCATCGGAATCATAATTTGTCATTAAAGATGTATACAATAGTCTGCTGTTTCCATCAACTGTAGCTGAAATTGTATCTTTATCTCCATTGGGACCAAACGGAAAAGATACCATACCAAAACTATCCATTGTATATACCGGCAAATCTGTTGCTGTTTCGCTGGTGATTGTTCCTTCCCATGAAGGTCCATAATAATATGGAGCTGTTCCGCCGGAAAATTCTCCGACACCGCCTTCTTTTGCAATACCGGCAGAGAATAAACTGGAACAATAATCAATTGCAGCAGTCATTTCGGAATCTGTTAATCCTGAAGAATAAATATTGCCTGATTTTTTTATTAAAGCACCTTTATTTGAATAAGCAGCTGTTATAGGCATAAAACCGGCAGAATTGACGTATAACCCGACATAATCGTTATCACCGTCATGCAGAGTTCCTTTTGTTAATTCTTCTTTAAAAGTATTCCAGTTCCAATTACCGCTTTCTATAAGTTCATGTGGCTCACTGAGGTTTAACTCGGATATAATGTATGTATTGGTCATGATAATACCGTAAATCTGTGGTATTACTTCCCAATAATAGGGGGTAAAACCGTATGCAATATTGTTAAATATACCCATTGCTCTGAATTTTTCAGGTCCCCACTTTAAATCTGTTAAATCAACTGTAGACATTTCTTCCAAAGACATTAATAATCCTGCTTTAAAAAGATTATAACCATCCATTGAATTTTGGTCTACTAAATCACAAGCTATTCTTCCTGAAATAGATGCAGCTAACATCGCGCTTTGCGCATCAGCTCCGTAGCCGCAGGATTCAACAATTACATTTAGATTATATAAATCTTTCATTTCCTGATAACGATCCATTATTCGGTCACCGGAAACGTTATAACCTCTGGTCTCGAATTTATATTCAGCCGACCAAGGTGACCATAAAATAAAATCACCGTTAAAATTAAATCCGTCCGGATCATCAATAGGAAGATCGGGATTGTTATTTTTACATGCTGTTAAAATAGAAAACAACATCATAGTAATAAGTATTATTGAAATATACTTTTTCATAAAAACCATCCTTTAAATTTTTTATAATAATATTATAGTTTAACCAAGTGTCTTTTTTTTGAAATTTATGATATATATTATATAATATTTGACATTGTATTAATAATCATTATAATAAAATAGAGGTGAAAAAAATGAAATGTCCTTTTTGCGGAGAAATGGGATCAAAAGTAATTGATTCCAGACCATCTGAAACTAATATTAAACGCAGAAGAGAGTGTCTGCATTGCGGGAAAAGATATTCAACATATGAAGAAATTGAACATATTCAACTGATGGTTATAAAAAAAGATAAAACCAGACAAATTTTTTCAAAAGAAAAATTATTGAATAGTTTTTTAACAGCTTGTCACAAACGTCCAGTATCTGTTAAGGTGTTGGAAAAAGCCGTAAATGAAATAGAAGCTGATTTGTTAAATGAAATGGAAAGAGAAGTTTCTTATGCAAAAATCGGTGAATTGGCGATGAAAAAATTAAAAGAAATAGATGATATCGCTTATGTTAGATTTGCATCTGTTTATAAGCAGTTTAAAGATGTTGAGACTTTTATGAATGAACTCGAAACCGTTTTAGATAACATGAATTCTAATAAATAGATTTGTGATGATTTTGTCTATTTATTTTAGTCGTATATCTTATAGTTTTTGCTATTTTGACGAATTTTGTGACATAATCATCAATTATGCTTGAAAATATTTGGGTTTTGTGTATAATATTTATATAAATTTTTTTGGAGGAAATTATGAATAAAAATGATTTAATTGCCAATGTTGCTGAAGAAGTTGGTTTGTCTAAAAAAGACACAGCTTTAATTGTTAATGCTGTTTTCGATGCTATTGGTGATGCACTTGTTGCTGGTGATAAAGTTCAGTTGGTTGGCTTTGGAAGTTTTGAAGTAAAAAAGAGAGCTGCTCGTGAAGGTAGAAATCCCCAGAAACCCGGTGAAAAAATAAAAATTGCAGCCACAAAAGTTCCTGTATTCAAAGCAGGCAAGACATTAAAAGACGCAGTTAAATAATGCGACTTGATAAGTTTTTAAAAGTTTCTCGAATTATTAAAAGAAGAACAGTTGCCAACGAGGCCTGTTCTTCTTCTCATGTTACAGTTAATAGTAAGATTTCTAAGCCGTCAACCAATGTTGATGTCGGGGATGTTATTGAACTAAAATTCGGAGAAAAAAGAGTTAAATTTCAGGTTTTATCTGTTGCCGAAAACGTATCTAAAGATAAGGCAACTGAAATGTATAAAATTATTTCAGAGTAAATATAGGTGATTTGTTTTGAAATCAAAAATTCTTTCAATTATTTTAATATTGGTTTTGGGTTTGTTTATTGTTAATTATTTTACGATGATTGCAAATATAAATGAAACACAAAATAAAATTGATGAGTTGAATAAACTGGTTCGTAATCAAAAGATTTTAAACAGTCAATATGATTCGATTCTTGACGATATTAATTTGCGGGATTTTTACATTAGTATTGCTGAAGATGAATTGAATTATGCATATATAGATGAAATAATCTATTATGATATTTCCGGTCAATAATATTTTGTATGATAGTATTAAACGCAGAAGCGAATTATTGCTTCTGCGTTTATTATTTATAATGAATTAATTAATCCGCAGACATAATCTGATAAAATAATTAAATCTGCTTTTGATATTTTATTATCATTGTTTAAATCTCCTGAATAAAGAGCGATATTATCAATTGTTAATTTTCCGGATATTAATTTCGCCAAAAAAACCAGATCTTGTGATGTGATTTTTCCGTCTCCGTTTAAATCGCCTTTGTCAGCTTTAAATGATTTTTTGCTTTTCGGAAACTGCTTTAAAAATGAATCTGTTTTATATTCCTCGTCGGTTTTATGATCTTTAAATGAATCATCGTTAATTAGAAAATATTCTTTTTCATTATTGAATGAATCCCATGTGGAATCAACATTATAATATTCTCCGTTAATACATACAATATTCCATGCATGGTTTTCGCCATGGCTTATGCCTGTAATTATTCTGCAATCAACACCTGCTGATAAACACAAATAATAAAACAGATTGGCAAATCCTTGGCATACGGCTTTATTATTGATTAATGCAGAATAAGCAGTATATTGCAAAAAATATTCTTTGTCATCTATATGGCTATAGTCATAAGAAACGTTTTTACATATATATTCATAAATAGTTTTAACCTTTTCATAGCTTGATGTTTCAGAAGTGAAGTTAAATGAATTAATTACTTTTGCTGCTTTTGTTTTAAATTCATTTTCTTGTTCTTTAGATGTCATATAGTATGCAGTTACTTGAAACATATAATAATATTCATTATCAACTTCAAAATAAGATGTTTTAATATTATTTTGATATATATTCCATCTGATATAATCTCCTTCGTATGGAATCCCTGTATGTTCTTGCGCAGCCGACATTAATCTGTCATATATTGCTTCATCTTGTTCTTTTTTTGATGCATAACGTATTTCGGAATAGTATTCACGCTTTGCAAGTTCATCACGTAACTGATCTACGGCTTTATCAAAATCATCAGTATAGTTTGACGCTATTTTGTTTAATTTATTAGTATGTTCTGATGTGACAATTTTAATAGTATAAGAATCAGGAAAAAAAAACATTAAAGATATCAGTAAAATCAAAATAAATTTCTTCATTTCTTTAACCTTTCTTTTTTAAAATATAAACTAATAAAAAAACAATTATAAGAAGCAGAAAAATAATTATTAAATAAAATGGCGATATCCAGTTGGCAGGTGTTTGGTTATCATTATCAGTATTAATTTCCGGATCAACGGTATCGTTATTATCTTTTTGTGTTATGGGAATACTAACACCTTTAGTCAATAGTGATCCGCAACCGATACAATATATATCACCGGTGTAACCTTCAGTTTCGTGTGTTGCTTCCGACTGATTCCTTAATTCAGTTTCATTTATGTGGTTTATTGGATTAAAATCACCGTATTCCTGATTGCAAATTGAACACTTTGCCTTAGCATTACATGTTGCTGTTCCGCCGGTATGTTCTGTTTTATTTAGTATATTTCCTTTTTTAAGTAATTCATTACATTTCGAACAATATGTATCTCCGGTATAACCATCTTTGATACAAGAGGGTTGTTCTTCATTTTTTATATAAACATTGTCATTATGTAAACAGTTAACACATTTGATGGTGATTTTCTGAGGAGATAATGAATAAAATGCATCTTTTCCTGCTGTATCTTCACGGATACCAATCTCAACAGTGCCGGAACTTATTATGCTGAATTTTAAAATAGCTATATCAATTTCGTCGAATGATACATTTTCACCGTTGATATCGGTATATCCGATTCCAAAGCATTTGTTTGACATTGCATTTTCTTTTGAACTTACCGAGGTTGGTAATACTTTTGCTTGGTTTATAGAAAAACCTGATACGGAAACTTCTTTTAAACTAATAATAGAAGAATTCCATGAAACTAACAGATTAACAGATTGACAATTACATTTTTTAATTCTTACTGTTATAGTTAAAGTGTCATCTACTAACAGAATTTCTTTGTTTGTTAATATTTTAAAATTTGATTCTTTTGCGGTTGCTGTTGTCCTTATCGCAAAAGGAACAATAAAACATAAAAGAAAAAACAAAATTAATATTTTTTTCATCAAAAACCTCCTCTCTTTATGTATTATAACATAACTATATAATAAAAACAATAAGGCGCACGGAAATAACCGTACGCCTGAAAATTACAATTCTATTTTGGGGATTTTTATTTCGCGTTTTAATTTAGCAGATTTAACAATTCCATCGATAATTGCCTGATTATAAATGATTTGGGATGTGGGAACAGGAGCTGTTCCGTTATTTTTAACAGAGTTTATGAATGAGCCGATTTTTCCATCCCATGGATCAGCGTTATCATTTACAAGCGGCACTTTATATTCAATATCTTGACCGCCAATAGTTTTATAAATAGTCATATCACCACCTGGACCATCGTTCCAACAATCAGTTGATGGGACTCTTAAACCGCCTTTTGTTCCGAAAAATAAAGTATCACCGGGAGTATCCATATTCATTGCCCAGGCGATTCGATAGTCAACAATTATATCACCATCAAGACGAATGAAAGCAGCGGAGAAATCATCTACTTCAAACTTGTCTGACCACCAGTAAACAGACGGATCTGTTCCGAGCAGATTGGAAGTATAGGCTGAAACAGTTAACGGACGTGGATAGCCAATTGCGTTAAGAACCATATCGAGAGAATAACATCCGATATCTCCGACTGCACCTATACCCGCAGTATCATTCATTATAAAACTTTCTGTATCCGGTAATCCGCGTCTTCTTCCTCCACCGGTCTGAATATAATAAATTCTTCCTAATTCACCGGATTGAATTACTTTTTTTACGAGTTGCATATTAGAAGAAAATCTTGGTTGAAAACCAACTGAAACAAATTTACCTGATTCTTTTTCTGCTTTTCTGATTTCCAGTGCTTCTTCAAGCGTAACAGTCATGGGTTTTTCTAAAAGAACCGGTAGTCCGCGTTTCAAGGCTGCAATTGCGCATATAGCATGTTGACGATTATATGTGCATACGCTTACAGCATCAAGATCCTTTTCCTTATCAAGTAATTCGGTATGGCTTTCATATGCTCTGGCTTCTGTGAGTTGATATCCATCAAGAAAAGCTCTGGCTTTGCCGGGAACAATATCTGCTCCGGCAACAATTTCAACATCCTTGTTCTTTAGATATGCTTCTGCATGAGCATGAGCAATTCCGCCGGTACCGATTATACCGATTTTAACTTTTCCGTCTTTTGTCATAATGGTCTCCTGTAAATTATTTTATATTCTTTAAAAAATTTTCTGCATTTTTTTGCATAATCATTTCTTGTTGTTCATCTGTCAAAGTCAATTTTAAGAATCTGTTTAATTCTCCTTTAAAACTCCACATAGGAAAGTCTGTCCCAAAGAAAAAACGCTCTGCTCCGAATGAATTAATAATTTGATATGCTCTTTGTGAATTTAATGAAAAGAGAGAGGATGATGTATCAAAATAAAAATTTGTTTCTTTAAGTAAATTGATATCATCATCCCATAAACTATATCCACCGAAATGTGCTGCAATAAAAAATAAATTATGAAAGTTATCATAAACATTTTTTAGCTGCAGCGGATTAGAATATGAATAACGAGAATCTCCGGCATGAACTATTATCGGAATTTTTTCATATTGTGCTTTTTCATAAATAGGGAACATTCTTTTGTCGTCAGCTGCTATTTTTTGAAAATCATGATGAAATTTTATGCCTGTTATTCCGTTTTGACGCATATAATCTATTTCGTCAATTGGGTCATTCATGTCCGGATGAACAGTTCCGAAAGCTGTAAATAATTCATTGCCGTATTCTTTTAAAATATTAATTTGGAAATTGTTTATTTCCCTTACTTGTCCCGGGGTAGTTGCTGTACTTAATATAAAACAGTGCTTTACATTATTTTCTTTTATTTCATTTAAAAGATTGTCAACCGTTCCTACAGTTTCCATTCGGAGTCCGTAAAAGCATCCGATGGATGTCGTTGCTTTCTCGGCAATTTTATTGGGAAATATATGAACATGTGTATTTATTATTTCTATTGACATAATTATTTATCAGGATGATTTTTTAGCCATTCGTTTTTTATTCGTTGATATACTTCAGCGGGTATATTTTGTTCACCTGTTGAAATTGGCGGGACATACATATCTCCGGCAACTTTTTTATCACAGGCAAACGTATCATTTCTGTATTGTGCTCGTATTTCCGGATCACGAAGATTCGGAATTTCAATTGACTTATTACCTGCTAAAATTGACTTATATGCGCAAATTCCGACAAGTCCCATATCCATTGCTTCATAAACATCAATACAGTCTGCATCGGAATTTCCGAGTATTTTTTCGCAGAAATTATTAATGCAGTGGTAATCAGATCCGCCGTGACCGTATTCTGCGCATTCTTCGGAATTTAAATCAAATACACTATATGATTCTTCTTCCGGTCTGTATTGTCCGGAGTATTCATCATTCAACATATAAAGTTTCGTTGTGTCACCTGCATGAGCATCTTCTCTGGCAGTTTCCATTCGCCCTTTTGAACCATAGAGTGTATACCAAATTGAATTTTGATATAGACCGCCATGTATACTTTTTGCTATGCCGCCATTTTCAAATTGAACCATTTCGATAGCAAATGCTCCGCTTTTTTGACCAACTCTTAGTTGTCTTTCATTGTTGTGACCTTCAAACCCAATGACTGATACGGGTCTTAATCCTGTAATATGAATGATAGGTCCTACCGAATGAGTGCAATAATATGTTGAGTAAGTGTTATTGCGCCAATGGTCAGGATCACCGTAAGTAATATCAGGCCAAATAGATTCACAGTTGTGAACATACTCGCCTTCAGCATATTCAAACTCTCCGATTTCACCTTTTTTATATAAATCGCGCATCTTATGCGGACCGGCCATAAAACAATAATTTTCTGCATATGTATATATTTTACCGGTTTCTTCAACAGCTTCAATTAATTCGATTCCTTGCTTGATTGTTTGGCAGGGAAGAACTTCACTGAAAACATGAAACCCTTTTTTTAAGGCTTTAACTGCAAAAGGTGCATGTTCTGTTGCGTAGTTTGCAAGTATAACTGCATCCATATCATGATTCAAGAACTCGTCAAAATCATAATAATAGGTGATATTATCATCATTATATAATTTTTTTAAATCATTAAGCCCTGCTTTCCATTTGTCACATATGGCAACGAGTTCTGCATTATTTGCATTTCTGCAATATTCCATCATATCCATTCCTCGTCCCATACCGACAACACCGATTCTTACTTTACTCATTGCAATCATTCTCCTTTTCTTTTTTTATTATATCAATAATTATTTGTTTGTCAATATACATTATTATTGACATATTCACTATTTTATGATAATATAAAAAGAACTTCTGGATATTCATGATGTCAAAATATAGTAATGTTGATTTTGAAAAATTAAATATTTATTTGAATTCTCTTATTGATTATGGTTTTCCTTCTTTTGATTGTATTGTAATGCATAATCATGAAATGATTTACAGAAATTATAAAGGTTTTTCCGATATTGAAAAAAAAATCTGTATTTCAAACGATAATTTATATTATTTTTATTCGCTTACAAAGTTAATAACCGCTGTTTCCGCACTGCAATTGGCTGAAAAAGGATTGTTAAAACTTGATGATTATGTTTATAAATATATTCCTACATTTTTTAATCAAAAAGTCAATATTGATGGGGAAATAGTTGATTCACCACAACAGATAAAAATCATTGATTTATTAACAATGACAAGCGGCGTTGGGTATGGATATTGGGATAAAACCATTAAGAATTATCTGTGTGAAACAGGAGATTCTTCAACTTATAATGTCGTTTCAGCTTTTGGCAAATCTGTTCTTGAATTTATACCCGGTAAAAAATGGTGTTACGGTTTCAGCATGGATATCGTTGCTGCAATCATTGAATATGTTAGCGGATTGTTATTTTCCGATTATGTAAAAAAATTTATTTTTGATCCGCTGTGTATGAACGATTCTTCATTTAGAATTGATGATATTTCACGCTTGGCAAAGCTGTATGAATTTGATGACGATAATAAATGTTTATTTCCTGTTAATCAAATTGAATTCGATCTCGGAAAAAATTATTGCAGCGGCGGAGGCGGATTGATTTCATCTTCCTGGGATTATGCAAAATTTGCTGATTGCTTGGCTTGTAACGGTATAGGGATCAATGGTGATGTTATATTATCTTCGTCATCCGTCAAATTAATGCGTTCAAATGCACTTGATGCTGATACTCTATCCTATTTCAGACGATTCGGAGATGGACAGTATACATTATATGGGTATGGCTTAGGCGTAAGAACTCGCATGGTTAATAATAATGAAACCCATGGTCCGATTGGAGAGTTTGGTTGGGGCGGAGCATCGGGATCTTTGGTTTTTATCGATCCAAACAGAAATCTTTCGTTGCTGTATTCTCAACATTCGTTAAATAATCATGAAGAAATTACATTACCAAAATTACGTGATGTGTTTTTTGAGTGTATAGAAATATTTGAAGCTGACAATAGGTGATTATATGATTATAGATTTTTCTGAATTAGATAGCTATTTGGATTCGGTATTGGAATATGGTTTTCCTATGTATGATTGTATTGTAATGCAAGAACATAAGCAATTATATAGACGTCAAGGTGGTTTTATTGATATTGCATCTCAACGAAAGCACGTTAATAATACAATGTATTATTTATATTCGGTTTCAAAACCGATTACGGCCGTTGCTGCTTTACAACTTGTTGAAAAAGGGTTGTTAGATCTCGATGGCTTATTATCTGATTATATACCCGAATTTAAAAACGTGAAAGTTTGTGCGGACGGACATGGTGTAATATTTGATTCTCCCTTTCCCATTACTATTCGTCAGGTATTTTCCTTTACGGGTGGATTTGGATTTAATACGGATTCGGTTTATATTCGTAGTTTTATAAAAGATTATCCGAAAGCAACAACGCTTGAAATAATTAAAAATTTTGCTCAAGAGCCTCTTGAATATATACCCGGTGAAAAATGGCGTTATGGACTTAGTTTAGATGTTTTGGCGGCTGTTGTAGAAGCTGTTTCCGGAAAACGTTTTGAGCAATATGTTACTGATAATATTTTTATTCCTCTGGGAATGACACATTCAGCTTATCATATGCATCCTGATTTTATTCCGCGATTAGCGTCGGTTTATAGGTTCAATTCCGAAAAACATATCGCCGAATTTATACCATATCATCAGAATGAGTTTATATTTTCTGATGAATATGACAGCGGTGGAGCAGGGATAATTTCCTGCGCCGAAGATTATATCAAATTTGCAGACGCTCTTGCTTCGGGTGGCATATCTTATAACGGTAATCGTATTTTGAACTCTGAAACGATAGAGCTTATGAAACAAAATGTTTTGAATGAAAATCAACTGAAATGCTTTCATGAATTCGGTTCACATTTTGAACCATACGGATATGGACTTGGTGTCAGAACAAGGCTTCATGAGAGGAAATCAAATGATTTTATCGGCCCGGATGGAGAATTTGGTTGGGGTGGTGCTCTTGGTGCACTCGTATTTATTGATACATCGCGTAAATTATCTGTATATTATGCTCAGCATACCGATAACCCGCAAGAAGGAAAAATAATGCCTGAACTTAGAGATACAATTTTTAATTGCATCGAAAAAGCAGAGCAATAGAATATATTTTGGAGGATATTTTTATGAAATTAGGAATTATTTCCGGATTTGGCGCAAACTCTTTTGATTATGTAAAATCATTGGGGCTTGAATTTATTGAATCATGTCGAAATGACGACAATGAAGCTAATGCTTTTATTGCAAATGTTTCGTCAATTAAAGAAAACATTCAGAGAACCGGGATTACTATCCAATCTGTTGGCAGATGGAATTCTCAGCCTAATGACGGTGCAAAATTTAATATGCAACAAATGGAAATTCAATATGCTTTGTTAGATGCTGCAGTCGAAGTCGGCTCTCCGGTTTTTGTTTGCGGATGTAACTATTCAGATAAAGTCAGTTTGTTTAAAAACTATGCTTTTGCAGTTGAATATTTCGGTAAAATTCTTGATTATGCTAAAGGTCGTATTAAAGTAGCAGCTTATAACTGTGACTGGGAGAATTTTATTCATTCGCCAATGGATTGGAAACTTGTTTTGGGTGAATTACCCGAGCTCGGTATTAAATTCGATTGCTCTCATGCAATTAATCGCGGTGAGGATTACCTCGATGAAATTTGTGAATGGGGTAAAAGAATATATCATTTCCATGTTAAAGGAACGGCAAATTATAATGGACATTGGGTTAATGATCCGCCTGCAGGTGTAGACAGAACCAATTGGCCTGAAGTTTTTGCTTTGTTGTATGAACATGAGTATAATGGCGGTCTTTCTCTTGAACCTCATTCTGCAAGATGGGCAAGCGATTCGGATCTCGGTAAAAAAGGTCTTCAATTCTCAATTAATTATATTAAACAATTTATTTTTTAAGAGTGTATTATGAATTGTAAATATTGCGGCGCTCAGATAAATGATGGCGAAAAATTTTGTTCTTCTTGCGGAATGCCGGTTGAAAGTTCCGAAGAAAAACAAAAAGTTGCTTTGTCTGAAGAAATTATTAAATGTAAATATTGTGGTGAGCAATTAAATTCCGGAGATAAATTTTGCCCTGCCTGCGGTATGCAGGTAGATAAGTCTGCCGTTCAAACCATACCTGTTTCAGCTATGGTGACTCAGGATAATTCTAGATCAACATATGATACAGTTGCAATTGTTTCTATGATTTTAAGTATTATAGGCTTGTTATGCTGCGGAATGTTTTTATCTGTTCCCGGGTTAATAACAGGTATAATCGGATTAAAATCACAAAAAAATAAAGGGTTTGCAATTGCGGCAATCATAATTGGTGTTATTTCTATTTTGATGACCATTATTACAGCAATTTTTTATTCAAAATATTTTTCGGAATTATCATCTCAGTTTATGGATCCGGATTTTTTCAATGAATTTATGAATGAATTTGGTGAAATTAATACTTGATTGCTTATTCATTTCGTTTTTGATATAAACATTACTTTGTTAACAAAAAACATCCGCCGAACAGTTTGTTTCTGCTCGGCGGATGTTTTTTTGTCACAATGGTTTTTAAAAGTAATTTAAGTAGAATTACTTTACTTTTTTAAAATATCTTTGGTTAAATATTCCTGATATAATTTGCTGTAATCATATGATAGACAACAGTGGTCTCTGTCAGGAACCATATTGTAAGTAACATTGTATTTGCCATTCATTTTTGCAATTAATTTTTCCGAATGCATTTCCTTATTTACACAACCGTCATTTTCACATGTGAAAAAATAATAATTGCAATCAGGCAGTTTGTCGATGTTGTGCATAGGGGAAAATTTAGCCAGAATATCTTTTATGTCTCCCTCTTCATTGTAGAATGCACTGAACATTGTTCTCGGTAAATCATTCCTTTCTGAATAATGATAAACCAAATCGCAAACGGGACAGTTTGCAATACATGCGACTGGTTTGCGTTTTGCATACATAGAGTAAGTTAATGCTCCGTGTCCTCCCATGCTATCACCGGTGTATGTTAAAGGAATCAATTCGGAAAGATTGTATTTTTCAATTATTATATCAATAATTTTATCAACGAATTCAATAGTGCATTTATTCATCCATGCCCATGGATTATAATATGGAATTACATATACAATCCCGAGTTTTGCAAGTCTTTCTGCTTCGTAGGAAGGTTCTCCGTACATTCCCTGTGAGCCAAGTCCTCCGAAATATAAAACTATTCCTTTTATATTACCTGATATTAGTTTGTCGCTTGAATAAGCAAATTGATGTAAGTTTTCGTAATTAATAATGTTATTCATATTTACCACCTTTCTTTATATAAAATTATATCATCATTTTGGTTCTTTTTCAATCTCTATTTTATTGACAAATCTATATTTTATGTTATAATTAAAAAAAATATCCGGAGGGGTAGTATGTATTATATAGGTGTTGATTTAGGTGGAACTAATATTGCAATCGGTATTGTTACTGAAGACGGAAAATTACTTGTAA
>JAZQQT010000037.1:0-4280 GCA_045629205.1 Eubacteriales bacterium | reverse complement strand
GAATAAATAATCTTAAAAGATTGGGTATTTTATTCCATCTTCGGTATAGTAAGCAGATATGGCCTTGAAACTCTTAAGCCATTCAGACAGAACTTTTAACTCATTTTCAGTCATAAATCTTATACCTGACTCATCATATTGTAAATCCTCATTTGGCAATGCAAATTCTCCATTATAGAATGAAGAAAGGAATTTTTCTCTGTCTTCGATGTCAAAAAGAACAGTTAGTTTTCTTGATTGATTTATCTGCCACGAACGTCCAATGGGAAAAAGAGCATTTCTGTCATCTTGCAATGGTTTCCCAAATATTTCCAATGCTTCTGCCAAAGTTAACTGGTTATTCAGCTTTGACATATATTCATTTTCTGCATTAATTTCTTTAATGCTAATATCTTTAAATAACAAATTATCTATTGAAAAAAGAGGAAAATCGACCGCAGTTTTTTCATTTGTCTTACATCCGACAAAAAGTATAGACAACGCCATAATCAAAGTAAATAATATCGGTTTTTTTATCATGTTGAACGTATCCTTTCGTATTCAATAGAGTCAATATATTTAATAATATTATTTGATTGATTCTGAAAAGATTATAAATCACCATAATTATTTTACAATATATAAAAAATGATTGTCAAGTATTTGATTTCTTATTTTTGCAATGTTATCGGTGATTTATACCCTTCTGTATATTAGACATAATAAAAGCCGGAAACCTCACGGGACTTCACAAAAAGTTCGGAATATTTTTTTCGATAAAAGCAGTAAATGCAGTCCGATTCTTCTTCCTTTCCGAACGGTCTCATACATATACTACGGATTCGACGTGTAATATCTCACTTTAAACCGATTTTATCACATAAAAAAACGATTTTCAACTTTTACATAAAAAAGAGACGGAAATCCGCCGATAAATCGGCGGATCATAATCGGTAAAACATATTCTGCTTTTTGCAAATCAGTTAGCCTTTGTGTCGCAGTAGATGCATCTGTAAATACCCTTTTCCCTGTCGGTGAGGCGGAAAATGTGTTTTATATCCTGTTCAGTGGACGTGATGCAGCGGGGATTGCGGCATTTAAGAACATCGGTAATCTTTTCGGGAAGATCCATATGCTTTTTTTCAACGACCGAGCCGTCACGGATTATATCAACCGTAATACCGGGAGAAACAAAGCCGAGGACGTCAAAGCTAATATCGTAGGCGCCGTCGATTTTGATAATATCCTTTTTGCCCATTTTTTTGCTCGGAACGTTTTTAAGAATGGCAACGGGGTGGTCGATGTGTTCGAGGTCGAGCATTTCGTAAATACGCATTGCCTTGCCGCCCTGTATATGGTCGATTACTATACCGTTTCTGATTTCGTCGACTCTCATTATTCTATCTCCAACAATTTAAGGATAAGCGCCATTCTGATGTATTTCCCGTTTTTTGCCTGGCGGAAATATGCGGCGCGGGGATCGTCATCCACGGCAGTTGATATTTCGTTGACTCTCGGCAGCGGATGAAGGACCGTAAGATTATTTTTCGCATTTTTAAGTTTTTCTGGAGTGAGGACATAACTGTTTTTGAGACGGAGATAATCTTCTTCGTTAAAGAATCTCTCACGCTGAACTCTCGTCATATAAAGAATGTCGAGCCTTGCAATGGCATCGTCGAGAGACGTCACCTGTTCGTAAGGAATACCGTTTGATTTGATATACGCTTCCTTAACATAACTCGGAAGTTTTAACTCTTCGGGTGAAATGAGAACAAATCTGACACCGGCATATCTCGACATTGCCGCGATGAGAGAATGGACAGTTCTGCCGAATTTGAGGTCGCCGCATAGACCGACAGTAAGGTTTTCGAAGGTGCCTTTTTCTCTCTTTACGGTAAGAAGGTCGGTAAGGGTCTGGGTGGGGTGGTTGTGACCTCCGTCGCCCGCGTTGATGACCGGAACGTCACAGTGCATTGAAGCTACGAGCGGAGCGCCCTCTTTGGGATGGCGCATGGCGATGATATCGGCATAAGCGCCGACGATACGGACGGTATCGGAAACGCTCTCCCCTTTTGCCGCGGAACTGGAAGCCGCTTCGGAAAATCCGAGAACACTGCCTCCGAGCTCAAGCATTGCCGCCTCAAACGAAAGGCGGGTTCGGGTAGACGGCTCGAAAAACAACGTGGCAAGCTTTTTGTATCTGCATTTTTCACGGTATTTTTCGGGATTCGCGATAATATCTTCGGCAACACGGATAAGTTCATCGATCTCTTCGACGGACAGATCCATAATATCAATGAGATTTCTCATTATTTAACTCCGTTGATCCAACTTTCGTCGGAAGGATTGTTTCTGAACGCGATAAGACGGGAAATGTCCGCTTTTGATATATAGTTTTCTTCGGCGGCAACTTCGGCGATGGCGTCGAAATTTGTAAGGCTTGTATTTTTCACATTTGCTTCGGCAAGACGTTCGATGCCTTTTTTCATACCGTAAGTAAATATGCTGACTATGCCGAGCACCTCTGCGCCGGCTTCACGGAGAACGTTAACGACTTCGATAACGCTTCCGCCGGTGGAAATAAGGTCTTCGATAACAACGACTTTCTGACCTGCTTCGAGTTTGCCCTCGATCTGATTGCCTCTGCCGTGATCCTTTGCGCCGGAACGGACATAGCCCATGGGAAGGCCGAGGATGTGTCCGGTTATGGCGGCGTGAGCGATACCTGCGGTGGACGTTCCCATAAGGACTTCGGCATCGGGGTATTCGCGTTTTACGGTCTCTGCGAGCGCGTTTTCGACATCAGTTCTCACCGCAGGAGCAGTAAGAGTGAGACGGTTGTCGCAGTATACGGGGCTTTTTATTCCGCTTGCCCAGGTAAACGGTTGGTCGGGTCTGAAAAAGACAGCCTTGATTGAAAGCAGGTCTTTTGCTATAAGTCTTTCGGTTTCGGTCATTTTATATTCCTCTCAGTCAACGAATTCTTCAATACATCTGCGGTATGCTTTTACGGGGTCTTCGGCTGCGGTGATGGGTCTGCCCACAACAATATAGTCCGAGCCGATGGCCTTTGCCTGCGCCGGAGTCATAACTCTTGCCTGGTCGCCTTTATCGCCGTCGGCAAATCGGACGCCCGGAGTAACAGTCAGAAAGTTCCCGCCGCATACAGAATGAACTTTTTCCGCTTCAAGCGGAGAGCAGACGACACCGTCCAGCCCCGCGTTTTTCGCATTTAATGCATAGTGCATGACTACTTTATCTATCGGTTCCTTAATCAAAAGATCTTTTTCCATACGCTCCTGGTCGGTGGACGTGAGCTGTGTTACGGCAATCAGGAGCGGACGTGTTCCGTCGGGGCGGGTCAGTCCTTCGAGAGCCGCTTCCATCATTGCGACGGTGCCGGAAGCGTGCAGATTTGTCATATCGACATCAAGAGATGAAAGAACGCGCATCGCTTTTTTTACGGTATTCGGAATATCGTGCAGTTTGAGGTCAAGAAAAATTTTGTGACCTCTTTTTTTGATTTCTTTAACTATTTCGGGACCTGCGCCGTAAAAGAGTTCCATACCGATTTTTACGTATGGCTTTTCATCGGTGAATTTATCGAGAAACGCGAAAACTTCTTCTTTTGACGAAAAATCGCAGGCAATGATTACGTCTTTACCCACAGTGAGCACCTCCTATAATTTCTTTAAGTGAAGAGATTCTGTATTTTTCCATTACGGCAGGAAGATCATTGATGATATCGCGGCAGGCAAACGGATTTACGAGATTCGCGGCACCTATCTGAACGGCCGTCGCACCTGCGAGCATCATTTCGATAACGTCTTCGGCAGACGAAACGCCGCCCATACCCATGATAGGAATACTGACCGCATCATAAACCTGATAAACCATGCGAAGCGCAACCGGAAAAATCGCGCTTCCGGAAAAGCCGCCCATTTTATTGGCTATGACCGGTTTTTTCGTTTTAAGATCAATTCTCATTCCGAGAAGTGTGTTTATCATACTTATACCGTCTGCACCGGCATCCTCGCAAGCCTTGGCTATGGAGACAATATCGGTGACGTTAGGCGTCAATTTAATAAAAACGGGCTTTTTCGTTACGGCTTTTACCCGTCTTGTGACCTCCGCCGCCGTTTTTGCATCTGTTCCGAAGCCCATACCGCCGCCGTGAACGTTGGGGCAGCTGATATTGACCTCGATTATACCGACCTGATCTTCTTTGTCGAGTTTTGCACAGGTCTCGGTGTATTCGTCGAAGGAAAAGCCGCCGACGTTGGCGATAACGGGTTTATAAA
>JAZQQT010000036.1:0-7784 GCA_045629205.1 Eubacteriales bacterium | reverse complement strand
CCTTTCTGACCCTTTTGACCTTTTCTTCATCTATTCTCTGCTGACATAAGTTCCTGTATGAGTCAGTCGGATAAACAAGATGATAATTCAAATCTGTTCTTTTGGGGTCAATATCGGAGTTAGAAGCATAAGCTTCTTTTTTGCGTTCATTATGAGCTTCAATTCCGCCACAGCCGGCAGTTTTGATTTTCATAAATCGCATTATTGCATAATTTGCCATTGTTTCCTCCAATCTGTATGTAACCGTGTAACCGTAACTTTCAAAAAAATATATTTTGTTTTCGGTTACGCAGTTACAAGTTACATTTTTATTCGATTAGCTTTTCCAATCCGAAGGGACCGTCAAGAGTTTCCTGTTCGTGTTCGGGTGGCTTTATTTTTCTCCAGCCTTTCTGAACACCGTAGTCACCGATTCTCATTGCTTTGGTGACTTTTTCATAGCCGACAATTTTTCCGGATTTGATGCAAGAATCAACGGTTTCCGAAATGTTGTTCAGAATATAGTTTGGCGGTCTGTCATGCTGACCGAGACATTCGTTGTATATCATCATTGTGCAGACTCGTTCATGGTCGGTATCTTCGAACCAGGCTATAATCTTTCCTTCGTCAAAATCCTCCTGCATAAACTGTTCCTGATATTCTCTCAGATAGGCTTCTGTTTTTTCAGAGAGCTTCAGCGAAGGATTCTCGGTTTTAAAAACATGCATAGCCTGTGCCCATAATTGGTCTATATACTTTCTTGATTCTTCTTCATTGTCGAGAATCATTTTCTTCCTGTGTTCAAGACTGCATACAACGGGGAGATATCTTCTGTTGCCAGTTTTGTCGGGCGGAAGAAATTCATGTTTGTTCGTTGTTCCAGAGAATACGCAGTGCCTCGGAAAATCCTTTGCAAATCTGTCATAAGGTATTTTGTAGGTATCCTTCTGCCTGGAAATCTGAGCTTTTGTTGCTTCGATGCTTTTGGAGTTTGCCGTGGCAACCATTTCCGATAGCTCCACTAACCAGTGTCCTATTAATCTACGACATATCATTTCGTCGCTCATATTGCTGATATCATCGCAGAACCACTCATCTTTGACTGCAAGAAAACGCAGGAACGTGCTCTTCCCAACTCCTTGCTCTCCGGTTAAATTCAATACCATTTCAAATTTGCAGCCGGGATGAAAAACACGGTTGATTGCACCCAGCATAAACAGTGTTAAAAATTCTCTGTTTATATCACTCTTTTCCGCACCGAGATAAACGTTTAATGCTTCACCCAGGCGGTCAACGCCATCCCATTTCAATGATAGAAGATAATCAACGACAGGGTGAAACTTGTTACCGTCGGCAACTACATTTATTGCTGAAATCAGGTTCTTTTCATTGTTTATCCCGTAATTTGCCTCAATGTAGTATCGGATGTGATCCAGATCTCTGTCTTCCAGTCTGTCAGTTTCTCTTTGCCAGGGCATTTCCTTTACAATATTTATAGAATATGTAAACTTGTTGAATCTGAATGCATCCGATAGCAGATCGTCATTTTCAAAAATAGTCACAATATTTTTGATAGTGCCTTTATTCTGACCTTTCTCTGTTTTATCAAGAAGCAAATTAATTTCTTCAGTAAGCAAATAAATCGCCTCCGTTTAAAAATTGATTCATCATAATATGATTTCTCCTTTGCCGATCACGGCTGTAAAATTAAAAATCTCATCTTCTGTTCGGCATTTGCTTAAACAGTCAATGAGATATCCGACATATTCAATTTTGTGTAAGGCAGTAACAAAAAGCGGATGCAGATGACCGTCATCGGGTTCGGGTCTGTAATCGGACATCCATTGTTTCAGTTCCTTTTCAATTGATATCAGATATTGCATATAGCTGTTTTTCAGATCACGGGCATTGGTTTTATTTTCAATAGGTTTGATGTAAACCTCTGAGTCATCCGGAATATTGAATTCTTCCGAAATTCTCAGGGCAGCTTCATAATTGCCTATGCCGTAAAGTCCGGCGACAAAATTGATAACATTGCCGTCAGCTCCGCATGCAAAGCAATGATAGCGGCTGTCAACCTTCATTGACGGATTCTTGTCGTTGTGGAACGGGCACAGAATCATTCCGTTCCTGTTGACCTTAATTCCGATACTTTCGGTATACTCTCTTACTGTTACGCTGTCGGCTATTTTGTTGAAGTCAATCAAATCTTATCACCTGCTTTCTGATTCCTGAGATTGTTGTTGTTCAAAGCTCGCTTTCCGTTTTCGGAACGGGCTTTCTTTTGTGCCTCAGTTAATTCATTTTTCTTAATCTTGTGAAATGAAATAGAAATGTTTGTCATTTTAACCGCAGCACGTAAAAAAGCCGGAGCGTCATCATCGTACAGAATGACAACTGCATCCGGCTCGTCTTTATGAAGTTTCAGCACTTCCATATTTAGCTTTTTGTCCCAGCTTTCAACCTGAATCTCATCGTCACCGATGGGCATAAACAGGTGAAGCTCCTTTTGAATTTTTGACAATCAAATTACCTCCCTTTAGGTATTTGTATCTTAAGTAAATTTTAAATAATGCTTGATTTTCACCACAAAGTTGCATATAATTGTACTGCGAGGTGAAATTATGATAAAAACAACAGAAATGATGCTTCAAGAGTTATCTGATTATGCTTCACCAAAGACAAAGCTTTCACGCATGGTAAAAAACGGCGAGTGTTTTCAGATTGTAAAAGGCTTGTATGAAACAAACAGAAATGTTGTGCCCCATCTTCTTGCCGCAAGCATATACGGTCCGTCTTATATTTCGTTTGATTATGCACTTGCTTATTACGAGTTAATTCCCGAAGCGGTTTATTCCGTAACATCTGCGACTTTTGAAAAAAAGAAAAAGAAAAAATATATCACTCCTTTCGGAACATTCACTTTTCGTGATGTACCATCCGAAGCCTTTCCGTATTATCTGGAGATTAAAAAAGATGGTGATTATTATTTCCGTATTGCGTCACCGGAAAAGGCACTTTGTGACAAGCTATACACTATCAGCCCGGTAAAAAATACAGAAGAACTGACTGAACTTCTCTTTAATGATTTAAGGCTTGATGAGAGTGAATTCAAAAAGATGAATCTCGATGTGATAGCTGACCTCGGATGTAAGTATCATTCAACGAATGTAAAAAAACTATATTCTGTTTTGAGGAGGGTGAAGAATGAATCCTGCGATTGAGCAAATGCTTTCTCCCTATTCTGCTTTGGAAAATAGTGATCGAAAAAATGCGATGAAAGAAGTTATGCAGGAAATTGTTCTGTGTTCTCTTTCAAGAGCAGGTTTCTTTGATAAAGCAGCATTTTACGGAGGAACGGCATTAAGAATATTTTACGGACTTGACCGTTTTTCCGAAGACCTTGATTTTTCATTGATGGCAAAAGACAGTTCTTTTGACCTTTTGTCATATTTTCCCTCTCTTGAAAAAGAGGCTAAATCGTTTGGATTGAATGTTAATATCGAGGAAAAAGAAAAAGCAAAAGACAGCAATATTAAATCGGCATTTCTTAAAGGGAATACCAAAGAACATCTGATGATGTTTTACTCAGATGAAAGGCTTGCTGACAGTGTTGCAAAAAATGAAGTAATAAAAATTAAATTTGAGGTTGATGTCAATCCACCGCAGTATGCCTCATTTGAAAGGAAATACAAGCTTCTTCCTGTACCGTATGAAGTTAACTTATATGATATGCCGTCATTATTTGCAGGAAAAATACATGCCGTTATAGCAAGAGGCTGGCAAAATCGTGTAAAGGGTCGAGACCTTTATGACTATGTATTTTATATTTCAAGAAATGCAACGGTAAACCTTAAGCATCTTACTGCACGTCTTGCAGAATCGGGTTTAATTGACGAGGATACAGAATGCAGCCCGGAAGATATAAAGCAAATGCTTATTTCGAAATTTGACAGCATAGATTATTCGCAGGCGAAGAATGATGTTGAACCGTTTGTAAGTGATTCAACTGCTCTCAATGTATGGAGTGCAGATTTTTTTAAACAGATAACTTCAGACTTAAAATTTATTTAAATTGAGTTGGAGTTTGCTTCTTGTTTCGGAAGCAAACTCCTTTCGTCACTTTTGGCGTAAACGTTCTTTGAAAGATATATTTTGTCAAGAGTGGGTATTTTTGAAGAAAAAACACAATACCCGGTACTGTAAAATCAACCATTTTCTCACTCAGTTTTTTTCAAAACGATGAATTGTCGGATGAAAGTATTTCCACCCGATAAAGATACAATTATACAGTAAAGATAACCATGTGCTATCGGAATCCCGACAAATATATTTTTAACATCGGCTTTTCGCCCCCTTTCAACGAACTTATGTCTTCATATGCTGTAATACTCATAACATATACATCTTGAATCCAATGTACGCTTGTTGAGTATAAATCTTCAAATGATAGTGTTGTAAAGGTTGACAAAGACGGTAATATTATTGCAACTGGCAGAGGAACAGCAACAATCATCTGCACTGTAACAGATGAATACGGTAAAATAGTGAATGATACCTGCTCCGTTACCGTAAAATTCCAGTGGTGGCAGTGAATTATATGGATTCTTCTCTTCGGATCCCTGTGGTATTAAGTTAATATAGTTGAAAAAGATTTATCCCGCTCTCATAACGATGGCGGGATGTTTCTATGAATGTGATATTTTATATGCTCCTGCTCGCATTTCTGCAAGGTCTTCTTCCTCAATTTTGAATTTGCGGTCATCGTTGAGCATACCGTAAATAATATCATCAATATTAGGCTGCTGAAGCAGTTCATGAATAAGCTGGTAATTACTCATCGCCATATGAGCGAAGTGTCATAGGATAAAGTAAAAATTGATATAATTATTCTCTTGACAAATCGGTTTATCCATGATAAACTCGAATAAAGGTTTATTGCAAGTAAACCAATACTGTGAATCTGAGGGTGATACTATGCAGGATTTTGAACTTGGCGAGGTTCAGGCAAGATTTGCTGATATCGTCTGGGATAATGAACCGGTAGGCTCTGGAGAGCTGGTTAAAATCTGCGCCGATAAACTCGGCTGGAAAAAGCCGACTACCTATACCGTTTTGAGAAAGCTCTGTGAAAAAGGTCTTTTCAAAAACGAGAATGGCACTGTTACCTCGGTTATATCCCGTGATGATTTCAATTCGGCAAAGAGCGAGCAGTTTGTTGAAGAAACGTTTGACGGTTCACTCCCTGCCTTTATTGCGGCATTCACTTCGCATAAAAAATTGGGTAAAAATGATATTGAGGAGATACAGAAACTGATTGACTCTTACAGAAAGGAGAGCTGATCATGATTAATCTTTTCAATAACCTTTTCAATATCAGTGTGTCCGCAAGCATACTCGCGGCAGCTGTTATTGTTTTCAGATTGTTATTTAAGAAAGCTCCCAAATGGATTATCTGTCTGCTCTGGGGGATTGTCGGTCTGCGCCTTGTTTTCCCATTCTCTGTTGAAAGTATTATCGGTCTCCTGCCGAGAAGCAATATTATTACAGACAGCGGAACTGTGAATACAGGCATCTATGCGGTTGATGATGTTATTACCGGAATGGCATATTCGATAGCAACTGTTGCCGCTCCTGCCACTCATTCGGCAAAAACGGGTATGGGCACAACTGCCGTTATAGGTGAAATTCTCTTTTATGTCTGGCTTGCAGGTTTTATCGTTATGGCTGTCGCATCTGCGGTCAGCTTTATAAAGATTCGCCTGAAAGTTAATCAGTCAATTAAACTCAGAGATAATATCTATATCTGCGATGAAATCGATACGCCCTTTATTCTGGGTATATTCAGACCGGAAATATTCATTCCGTCGGGTCTTGACGAAACAAAGATTCAGAGCATAATCGCCCATGAGATAGCTCATATCCATCGCCGTGACAATTGGTGGAAACCTCTCGGCTTTCTTATTCTTTCCGTTTACTGGTTCAATCCCGTGTTATGGGCGGCATATATCCTGCTCTGCCGCGATATAGAGTTTGCCTGTGATGAAAAGGTTCTTAAGAACTTGACTGCCGAGGAGATTGCCGATTACTCACAGACTCTGCTTGATTGCAGTAAGCCGGGCAGACTTGTAACTGTGTGTCCACTGTCGTTCGGTGAAGTAGGTGTAAAGCAGAGAATTAAATCGGCGCTGAGCTATAAAAAGCCGGCGTTCTGGATTATTACAGTTGCGCTTATTCTTTCGGCTGCTTTGGCAGTTGCATTTACTACCAAAACCAAAAACATAAAAACTGATATGGTTCAATACAAAGTGTCGGAAGTAATCTATCAGCTTGACGACGGCACTTCTGAAGACGAAAACAGCGGAATTATGTATTGCGTTGAAGGTTATAACAAGTCTCTTTATTGGTATTGCCCGATATACAGCGAAACAAGCAGCTACGGTTGGATTAAGTTGAAAAACACAAAAAAGATTGAACTGAGCGGGCAATCATTTGATGATTTATTTTTGGGTACAAATTATAATCGGGACTTTGCATTAAAAATCAAGCAAGACAACAAAGAAGCATTATATGCTCAAACCGAAGGAAGAGTTTTTTATTTTCTCAGGCAGAACAACGGTTATATTTATATGTGTAACATCCTGAGGACGGAGGACGGCAAGGATTATATAAGAAACATTCAGAAGCTCGAAAAAACGGCGCTGACCTTTGGCAAAGCAGAAAAATCGGTTGCCGAAAAAGAATCTGAACTGAAATCAGAAGTAAGTTACAAGGATGTTATAGGACTTTGGGGAACAGAGGACGGAGAACAGCAGATAAAACTTGACAAGAAATCACATGGAAGTTATCCCGGAGTTCTGTTATATTATGAAGACGGAAAACTTCAGGAAGATAAGTTTACTTATTCTCTTAAATATGATTCCGCAGCAAACATAACAAATTTGATTTTTTCTGCCGATGATTATTTTGAGACCTATATTGTTAGCTGTAACAGCAATACAATGGTTATTGAATATCGCGATACGGAAATCGGGCAAACCTACACAATTGTTTTCAGAAAAGATTTTCCGTTAAAAGAGGTAGTACTAACAGATAATTACAACAAGAAAGAACCCACAACAACTGCAATCTATTTATCCGATGAACCTGAAAAAAGCACAACATTAACGAGACCAGCGGAAACAAATCAACAAGAGAATATAACTCGTGTCGGGGGAATTGATATTTTTCGGGCAAAGGTTCTTGAAGTTAACGATTCAACTGTTCTTGTAGAACCTCTTGAAGGCTCTTATGAACGCAACTTTGCAAACCGTATTTATATTTCCAAACATATAATCGACGGCGGTTCAGAAAAGAAAACATTTCCGGATGTTTCTGTTGGCGATATTATAGAAGTGTCTTATGCAAATATGGATGTTCAAAAGAATCCGGCTGTAATTGACACGGTTTATAATGTAAAAAAAGCCGATTCGCTGTCACAAAAAGTGCCTGAATCCAAAGAATATGGTTTACCAAAAATGGCCAACAAGGATGTTGAAAGATTAAAAAAGAAATATAACATCACCTGGGATGATTTCAAAGGCTATGACGGAAGAGATATCGGAAGCGGAATGTATATTATTGTTTACGATCTTGCTGATGGCGGATCTGTTCGCGTTTCCGGACCGAGCCTCGACGAAGAGCCACTTTCAATATCGTATACTCATCCTGACGGAACAACAGAAATGTTGAAACAGAGCACAAGAGTTGCCACAACCGGCCCCTCCAGAATAGGCTCAATAGATTGAAATATTGGTTTTTAATAT
>JAZQQT010000035.1:0-2546 GCA_045629205.1 Eubacteriales bacterium | reverse complement strand
CCGACTTCAATCTCGGAGAGAGTGCCGCTGTAAAGGTTTCCGCTGTCATCGCGCAGGACCAACTGAATCAGATAGTCGGCTGAAACATCGAGCGCGGTACACAGTTTTCTCAAAGTATCCATGCCGATGTTGATTTTCCCTGTTTCGAGGTTGCTGTAATGGGTGTAGCTCACACCGATCCGGTCTGCAACTTCCTGCTGTGTCAGGTTCTTTTTGATTCGGGCGGCACGAACACGGGTGCCGAATTCTTTTTGAAAGCTACTCTTTTCGTCGATCATGTTGCCGCCTCCTTTTTGTACTGCAAAGTAATTATATACTGAATTCAGTAAATAGTGAATAAAGTGGACAGTAACTTGTTAAAGGATAGTTTATAATGAACGTGCGCTTTTTTACAAGCGTAAAAAATCTTTATCAGGAGGCTGTTATGCAAACGGATTTCAAAAAAATCGGGAAGGCTGTCAAAGACAACCGGATCAAAAAGGGATTGTCCCAAACGCAGTTCGCCGAGAGGGTGAACATATCTGTCCCGTATCTCAGCAACATAGAAAGCGGGGCCAAGCAGCCGAGCTTGGATATTCTGATTTCCATCGCAAACGAATTACAGGTTACGGTAGATGAACTGCTGGTCGGAACGCAGTCGTATGACAAAGCATCATACATAGTCGAAATGACTCGCGTCCTCGGTGACTGCACAGAGCAAGAGAAGCGGCTCATCCTTTCATGCGTTGTGGCATTGAAGGCGGTGCTGAGTGAAAACAGATAATAAGCCGAAGTACAAGGCGGGAACTGCGTTGATTATATAATGTTCTGCCGGTTATGGGAATAAACCATCGGGAAAAAAGTTTCCCAATAGGAAACAGGACGGTCAGGAAACAACGATTACGCAGTTTTACTCAACGTTTAGGTAAAAGTCATTGACTGAAGCATCAGAAAATGATATGCTGAAAACGAAAAAAGCCCGTAGGGCATTTTGTTCAGGATAACGAGAGGTATAATATGGCTGCTTACGGTTATGTCAGGGTCTCAACTGCTGATCAGAACGAAGAGAGGCAACTCGTTGAGATGAGAAAACTCGATCTTCCGGATAAATATATTTTCATAGACAAACAGTCCGGGAAGGACTTTCAACGTCCGAAATATCAAAAACTGGTGCGAACGATGAAGAAGGGCGACGTTCTTTACATACTGAGCATTGACCGGCTGGGACGCAACTATGAGGAAATCCAAAATCAATGGAAGTATCTGACGCACGATAAGGATATCGACATCGTTGTGATAGATATGCCGATGCTGGATACTCGCCAAAAGAAGGACATCATCGGTACGTTTATAGCCGACCTTGTTTTGCAGGTGTTGTCATTTGTGGCGCAAAGCGAGCGTGAGAATATCCGAAAGCGTCAAGCGGAGGGCATAGCGGCGGCGAAAGCAAAAGGCATTAAGTTCGGCAGGCCGGTTATCAAAACACCGGATAACTTTCCTGAAATCGTCCAACGGTGGAAGAACGGTACCATCAATACCAAGGATGCCGCCCGAATGTGCGGAATGTGTGAATCGACCTTTTACCACCGCATACGAGACTACAAAGCGGATCACTTAAAAATAGGACTGTAAAAAGGTGGACTTTTTACAGTCGGGAGAGAAATTGACAGTATCATATCTTGTCCGGGAAAGTGCTATACTATCAGGAAAACCGCCTTTCGGAAGGGAACAGGCACGAATCACAACACAAGATATAGGCAGTCATATGAACGGCATTTTTATGATTTCGATTCTTTTATTTATATTTTCGGATAAGTGAAGACAAACCGCATGAAATGTGGTATAATAGGTGCGGACATATTTCGACACAAGGAGGCACAGGATGATTTACCTAACGGGAGACATTCACGGGGAAGTCAAATACATCAAGCGATTCTGTATGTTGTATCAGCCCCGCCCGACAGACTGCATCATCCTGCTGGGTGATGTCGGGGCTAACTATTTCTTGGATTATCGGGACAGCCAACGCAAGACGACATTGAACGGGTTCGGAATGCCTATTTTGTGTATCCACGGGAATCACGAACAAAGGCCCGCAGGCATCCCTTCTTATAAGATGAAGGAATGGAACGGCGGGCAGGTATGGTATGAAGAGGAGTACCCGAATCTGCTGTGCGCAAAGGACGGCGAGATCTACACGATAGCAGGGAAACGCTTCATTGCCATCGGCGGAGCGTACAGCGTTGACAAGCAGTACCGGATACTCCAAAACCTCGGGTGGTGGCCGGATGAGCAGCCGTCTGATGAAATCAAACGGTATGTGGAGGAACAGCTATCCTTGAACGAGGTTGATTACGTGTTGTCCCACACGTGCCCGTTCCGATATGAGCCTATTGAGAAATTCTTGCCCGTCGTGGATCAAAGCACGGTCGATAAGTCTACGGAAATGTGGCTCGGTCAGATTGAGGCAAATCTGGACTACAAGGGATGGTACTGCGGGCACTGGCATACCGACAAACGGATCGACAAGATGCATTTTCTGTTTCATGGAGTGGAGTGCTTATAAA
>JAZQQT010000034.1:0-3193 GCA_045629205.1 Eubacteriales bacterium | reverse complement strand
GCTTTATAAAAATCTGGCATCTGAAATCTCCGTATCTTTTGGAAGGAGGAAACCATATGAAAACCAAAGAAGAACTGAACGCCCTGAAAGAGGAAGTAAAGACCCTGAATGAGAAGCTGTCCGCGCTCACGGAAGATGAGCTTGCCGAGGTCACCGGCGGCTGGGTTTACAAGGATATCGAAATTACCCTTGAGTCTGAAAACGGCTAAGAGGAAAAAAAGGGCTACAACGTCAGTTTTTTCCCCGGACTTTCGGGATTTCCTTGATCGTCTCCACGGCTAAAAACGCGTATTCCACCTCATTACTGCCTTGCCCGTCGGCAGCAATACAGGGTAATATCTTCCTTGTAGCCCTCAAACGTATCTACCCGCGTTATATCGTTCAATACGCCGTTGAACCGTATAACGTGGGTATTTGTTATTTCGGGGTCGGAAGGGTGAACAGGACTTCTTCCCTGTAATTGGTCGCTGCCGCTG
Source organism: Eubacteriales bacterium (assembly GCA_045629205.1). GTDB lineage: Bacteria > Bacillota > Clostridia > Oscillospirales > UBA644 > JAZQLP01. The sequence continues at coordinate 2,717 of JAZQQT010000034.1, read as the reverse complement.
ACGATGCAATGGATAAAATCATAATTTTGCCGGTATAACATATTTTTTATGATAATTCTGATTATTGACTTTGTATAACGAAATATGTATAATAAAATGAAATACAGTATCCGGGTCGATAAAGAAATGAGTTCCGTAAACAACAAACTGCGTATGATATTCGCGGCGGCAGCCGTCATATTGCTTGCCGCCGAAATTTATATAGGTATATACGTCAGGGACGATTTCGTGAGACCGTATCTCGGAGACACGCTGGTCGTTATTCTGATATACTGCCTTGCGCGAATCGTCATACCGCGTAAATACAGCCGTTTCTGTCTTCTTTCGGGGATGGTATTTGTATTTGCGGTGGTTGTGGAATTATCACAGATCATTCCCCTCTGTGACCTTCTCGGCATAGAAAACCGACTTATACGGACACTTATGGGCACTTCGTTTGCCTTTGGAGATTTGATCGCTTATCTTGTGGGAAACATCATGACCGGAGCGGCGGATATTTTTCTGTGGCTCGGAATAAAAGAAGAGCGGGAATAAACGATGGAATACAGTGTTATACGCAGCAACAGACGGTCGATCGCGGTTGAAATCCAAAACTGCAGGGCTGTCGTGAGAGCTCCGCTTCGTTACAGCGACGGGCAGATAGAGAACTTTGTGATGCGAAACGAAAAATGGATAACGACGCATCTCGCAAAAGCCGAAGAAAACCGCAAAAAGGCAGCGGAGCGCTTTGATATGCCCGCAAGTGAGATCCGCGCCGTTCTGAATACGGCAAAAACGGTGTTTTCGGACAGGGTGGCGTATTACGCTCCGCTCGTGGGAGTGACATACAGCCGTGTTTCCGTCCGTTTCATGCGCTCGCGGTGGGGAAGCTGCAGCAGTAAAGGCGCTCTCGGCTTTAACAGCCTGCTTGTCCTCGCGCCGCCGGAGGTCCTCGACAGCGTGGTGGTCCACGAGCTCTGCCACAGAAAACAGATGAATCATTCGGATAAATTCTACGCCGAGGTGTTAAGGGTCTTCCCCGATTACAATAAATGCCGCGAATGGCTTGACGAAAATTCGGAAATACTGCATGCCGCCGGCGAAAGGGCATGCGAATAATCGGATAAAAAACATAACAGATGAAAAAACGCAGAAAAAAGAGAGGCTTTTACGAGCCTCCGATAAAAAACAAAATAATCATTCAGCTTATCGGCATGATATACGTTGCCATACTGCTTTTGCTGCTGTTCTGGCGGACGAAATATGCCCCGACTCCCGATTATTGGACAAGGGTCGGCGCGAACATACAGATTGTCCCGTTCGGAACGCTGAGACACTACTGGAAGATCATTTTTAACAGCAACAGTATTTCGGCATTGTTTAACGCGCTGCTGAATCTTGCCGGCAACGTGGCGATTTTTATACCTCTCGGTATGGTCCTGCCTTATGAGAACACAAGACTGCGCTCCTCCGGACGGTTCTTTTTGTGGGCGGTGATCATCATTGCCGCCGTGGAGCTTACCCAGTTGTTTACGCTGAGAGGTGTCTGCGACGTGGACGACCTGATACTCAACGTTATCGGAGAAGAAATCGGCTTTATGCTGTTTACGATTTTCGAAAGGATAAGAAAAGACTGAGCGGAGCGGAGCTTCGCAAGTGATGTTCGCCCGATTGGCGAAGAGAGGTGCACTGCGTGGACGGCTAACGCCGAAGTTATGTTGCGCCCGTTGTGTTTTTTGCGGCAGTGATTTGTATTGTGCTTACATACAGAGGGGGCAGAAAAGAATGAAAAAGAATATCAAAGTCTCAATTTTAGTTATTCTTGCTTTGTTGATAGTGTTCGCCGTAGTAAAAATCGGAATGATTGATGATGCGCCGCAGCAGGCAGAAGATGATGAAATCAAAGTAAATATCAGATTGGATTTGGATGAGGATATTGGTCTGTTTCTAATCAGTTATGACGTTAACGGTGCTGAGGGATCGGGTGGAGTATCCAACGCCGATCATTCTATGTTAAAAAAAGACAGTAAGGATTTATATTGGTCGTTCTATAAGGAACAACTTGAAACTGACACTGATGCAGCGGATGTGAAATTATCCTTCACAGTCGTAACAGACTATTTTGAACCGAATTACGATAATAACTATCCGGAAGAATATATGATACCGATGGATGCTATTTCATTTCATGCAAATTTTGGAGAGACCTACTATGTGACAATCAAAGGCAGTAAGGTCAATGGTTATCAAGTGTTCATAGGTGAATCGTGACAAATCTTAGTTCGCTCGCTCAATACCGTATTGCTATCTTGCGGCAGTCCTTCGTCCTTTGCCGCTTGACAATCCGAAAGCCGAATATATAAAAATATAATGCTCTTCACCTTAGAATCTTTTAGCGGAAAGGCTCATTTTGAGCTTTTCCGCTTTCCTTAACATTCAGTTCCGTAAAACGGAACTGAATACATCACTTTGCGGCGGCGCCGAAAAACATCACTTGCGGCGCAAACATCACTTTTGAGGCAAAGCCGAAAAACATCGCTTTATAAAAAAGAGATAAGCACGGAATCCCGTGCTTATCTCTTTTTGTTATTTATCTGTCAGTTTTCTTCGTTTTTCTTTCTTGCGAAAAGAACAGCTGCGGCAGCTGCGGATACTGTGCAGAGAACTGCCCAGACTGCAAAGCCTGCGTCATCGGTATGGGGGTTGACTTCGGATACGGTGATGGCAACCTTAACGGT
>JAZQQT010000033.1:0-16419 GCA_045629205.1 Eubacteriales bacterium | reverse complement strand
TATTTACAAGATGGATTATGCCGCCATGCTTGATTACCACAAAAAGATGCAGGCAGACTGCACAATATCGGTTCTTGAAGTTCCGATCGAAGAAGCAAGCCGTTTCGGTATTATGAATGCCGATGAAAACAATCGCATTTATGAATTTGAAGAAAAACCAAAACAGCCGAAATCAACAAAGGCGTCGATGGGTATATATATCTTTAATACCGACCTGCTTCGCAAATATCTTGCAGAAGACGATGCAGACGAAACTTCATCAAAAGACTTCGGTAAAAACATCATTCCCAAAATGCTTTCGGACGGCCGTTCGATGTATGCCTATTCTTTTAACGGGTATTGGAAGGACGTCGGAACAATTCAAAGTTTATGGGAAGCAAATATGGACCTTCTCGGAAATGAACCCGCGTTTAATCTTTACGATAAAGATTGGAGAATCTTCTCACGAACAAACGCGAGTCCGCCGCAGTTTATCGGAGACGGCGCAAAGGTAACAACATCAATGATTACCGAAGGATGTGAAATCTACGGAACGGTAGAGAATTCCGTTTTATTCGACGGAGTAAAGGTCGAATCAGGCGCTGTAGTTAAAAATTCAGTTATCATGAGCGGGACAACAGTTAAAGCCGGTGCTCGGGTTGAATACTCAATCATTGAATCCGATACGATAATCTCCGAAGGTGCAAAAGTCGGAAACGCAAAATGTAAATCACCCCAAATCGCAGTAATCGGCTCCGGACTTAAAATTCCTGCGGGAATCAACATAGATGCGGGAGATTTGGTCAACGAAAGAAGACTGAATCAACTTGTGAAAGGAGATAAATGATCATGAATGCAATCGGCATCATCTTCGCAAATCTTCATGAACGCAATATTCCGGAACTGACAAAAAGCCGAACAATAGGATCTGTTCCCTTCGGATGTCGTTACCGTTTGATTGACTTTTCGCTGTCAAACATGGTCAATTCGGGCATAACAGATATCAGAGTAGTTACACAATCCAATTATCAGTCACTTATTGATCATATAGGATCAGGAAAGGATTGGGATTTAGCACGTCGCTCCGGCGGAATAAAAGTTTTACCTCCAAATCTGCAGCAGGTTGATCACGCACACAGAAATTCACGTTTGGAAGCATTGAAATCGGTATGCTCGTCTATTGACTTCGTCAAAGAAGATTATATCGTTATGGCTGACTGCGACAGTATCTGCAATGTTGATTTAAGAGAAATGCTTGAAGATCACATCAAACATAACGCTGATATCACCATGATGGTCAAGCGCGTTCGTCTGAACGGCGCAATGAGTGAAAAAATGACATTGATCAACTCCGATGAGAACGGAAACATTACAGACATTTCACTTAATCCTCTTTATGCAGAAGGCGACCATGATGTTACAACGAACATTACGATTGTAAACACAAAATATCTGCAATCCATCGTTCATGAATCAATTGCTCACGGATACAGCAGTATGACACGGGACGTTATGGTCAGAAACATCGGAAAACGGATTTACCGCATATTCCGTAACGAAAGCACGTTTTCAAATATTTCATCCCTTGCCGATTATTTCGCATGCAGCATGGATTTACTTAACAAACCTTCTTTCCGCAATTCGCTTTTCGGAGTTCCCGAACGTCCGATTTTGACTAAAGTCCGTAACTCTGCCCCAACCAGATACACAGATGTATCAACGGTCCGCAATTCCCTGATCGGTGACGGCTGCACAATCGACGGAACAGTAGAAAACAGCATTATATTCAGAGGTGTAAAAATCGGAAAAAGAGCAGTTGTAAAGAACTGTATTCTTTTCCAGGATACGGTTGTGGGAGACGGTGTTTTCATTAACTGTGTGATTTCGGATAAGAATGCAGTAATAAGAGACGGCAACGTTTTATCCGGTCACCCCTCAAAGCCGTATTACGTAGAAAAAAACCAAATGCTGTAACAGCTTTTTCTTAATCAGAAAGGAAAATCCACATGAAAATTCTATATGTCGGGACGGAAGCGCTTCCTTTTGCCTCAACAGGCGGCCTCGCGGATGTTCTCGGTTCACTTCCCGCCGCTTTGAAACGCAAAAAAGGGAAGGATATCGATATACGCGTTGTTCTTCCTCTTTATCCTTCCATTATCGCAAAATTCGAAGATAAATTACAGAAAGTTACCGATTTTTATTTACGTCTTTCATGGAGAAGCCAATACTGTGGTGTATTCTCTTACGAGAAAGACAGTGTTCTGTATTATTTCATCGACAATAAGTATTATTTTGACCGTCCGACATTATACGGAAGTTATGACGACGGAGAACGTTTCGCGTTCTTTTGCATGGCAGTTATGGAAATGATGCCTAAAGTCGGTTTTTATCCCGATATTCTTCATGCGCACGATTGGCAAAGCGCCCTTTCAATCATTTATCTGCGAACAAAATACAGTTGGATAAAAGAATATCAAAATATCAAGACGATATATACCATTCATAATATTGATTATCAAGGAATATATGATTTTGCCATTCTCGGAGACGTTTTTGCTCTCGGCGATAACGAATACACCACGCTTGAATATAACGGTCTGATCAATCTTGCAAAAGGCGCAATTGTTTGCTGCGACAAGCTCACAACCGTAAGCAAAAGATATGCGGAAGAAATCCAGATGGATTATTTCGCATCCGGACTGAAAAATGTCATGCAGCTTTATTCGGGAAAAATAACGGGAATCGTCAACGGCATTGATGTTGACTATTATAATCCGATGACAGACAAAGCCATAATCAAAAACTACGGTATTGATGACGCGGAATCCGGAAAAGCGCAAAACAAAGCAGAATTACAGCGATTGTTCGGTTTACCGGAAGCACCGGAGGTTCCGATTATAGCCATGGTTTCAAGACTTGCATCGCATAAAGGATTTGATCTTGTCAAATATGCCATGGAACGACTGCTGACAAATAATGTCCAGTTTGTTCTGCTCGGAACAGGCGAAACGGAGTTGGAAAACTTCTTTTCAAATCTACAGCGGCAATATCCAGACAAAGTCGGCGTAAAACTTATTTATAACAAAGATCTCTCAAAAAAAATCTATGCCGGTGCCGATCTGTTTCTGATGCCATCGAAGAGCGAGCCGTGCGGTCTTGCCCAAATGATTGCGTCACGTTACGGGACTGTTCCGATTGTCAGAGAAGTCGGCGGATTATTTGATACAATCCATCCGTTTAATCCCGTAACCGGTGAAGGTAACGGACTGACCTTCTGTAATTATGACGCATTGGATATGCTCGATGCAATCCTACGCGGTATTTCGCTTTACCAGGATGAGAAAAAATGGAAAATTTTACGCCGCAACGTTATGGAAATTGACTTCTCGTGGAACGCTTCGGCTATCCGGTATTTCGATCTTTATCAGGATCTCTTATCCTAACATATCAGTAACAAAAGGAAAAATATCTCACAATGAATCAATCCTACTCCAAAGAACAAATCAGAGAGGCAATCGTCTCAAAACTATCCAGACATTTCGGCGTTACAACATTCTCCGATGCGACCGAAGACCAGATATACCGTGCTGTTATACTGGTTATCAAAGATATTTTATTACAGAAGCGTTCTGAATACAAAGAAGAAGTAAAACGTCAATCAGGCAAGACACTATACTACCTTTGTATGGAATTTTTGGTCGGACGTTCAATGAAAAACAATCTGAAAAATCTCGGTCTCGACAAAGAATTCAGATCCGTTCTTCAGTCTATGGGTTTTTCGCTCGACTCAATATACGACCACGAACCCGACCCGGGATTGGGAAACGGCGGACTCGGACGTCTTGCCGCTTGTTTTATGGATTCACTGACAACGCTTGAATATCCGGCAAGAGGTTTTTCTATTCTTTACGAATACGGACTGTTTAAACAAAAGCTGGTGGACGGAGAACAAATTGAGTTACCGGATAACTGGCTTCCAAACGGAGAAATAACTCTTGTTCCCCGGACAGACAGAACCTTTTCCGTTCGATTCGGAGGACATATCAGAGAGAAATGGATCAACGGAAAATGCGATATCACGCATGAGAACTATGATGAGATTCAAGCCGTCCCCTACGATCTTCTTATTTCGGGTGCAGACTGCGACGCAGTCAATATTCTGAGGCTTTGGAAAGCAAAGAGTACTTCGTCCTTAAATATGAATCTCTTCTCACAGGGCGCATATTTACAGGCAATGGAACAAAATACAAATGCAGAAGTGATTTCAAAGGTGCTTTATCCATCCGACAATCATATGGAAGGAAAGCTGCTCCGTCTGTCTCAGCAGTATTTTTTGGTTTCCGCTTCACTTCAAAATATTATTTCAGACCATCTTCGCACATACGGTGCGCTTTGGAATTTTTCCGACAAAGTAGCAATTCACATCAATGATACTCATCCGGCCATTGTCATTCCGGAACTCATGCGCATTTTGCTTGACACATATAATTACAGTTGGGAACAAGCGTGGGATGTTGTCATTCACACTGTGTCTTATACCAATCACACTGTTATGCCGGAAGCTCTTGAAACATGGAACGAGGATTTGTTTGCGCTCCGTCTTCCCAGAATTCATACCATTGTAAAAGAAATAACCCGCCGCTTCTGTGAAGATTTATGGAAATGTTATCCGGGAGACTGGGACAGAATTTCAAGAATGTCCATTTTAGGATACGGATCGGTCAGAATGGCAAATATGTCCGTTATCGGGTCACATACTGTTAACGGAGTTTCAAAACTGCATTCTGATATTCTGACAAAGACAATTTTCCATGATTTTTATAAATATGAACCTGAAAAATTCACTAATGTGACAAACGGTATCGCTCATCGCAGATGGCTCTGTAACGCCAACGAAGGACTCACACGTCTGCTGGATGAATGTATCGGCAAGGACTACCGTAAGCAGCCTGAGCATTTAATTGATTTTCTGCCGTATCGCGATGATCCCGCAGCCGCAGAAAAATTTATAAAAATCAAACGACAGAATAAAATCCGTTTTTCAGACTATGCTGTATCTCACGGTATAAGCAAACTAAACCCGGATTCGATATTCGACGTTCAGATTAAAAGAATGCACGAATATAAGCGCCAGCTGCTGAACGCATTACAGATTATCGGACTCTATCTTGATCTCAAAGAGAATCCGACCCTTGACATTACTCCGCAAACATATATATTTGCCGCAAAAGCCGCTCCCGGATATTATATGGCAAAACGCACGATCAAACTTATTTGCGACCTTGCCGCAGAAATAGAAAAGCAGCCGAAAATCCGCGAAAAACTGCGTGTTGTATTTATGGAAGACTACAATGTTTCTCTTGCGGAAGTTCTGATTCCTTCGGCTGATATCAGTGAACAGATATCTCTTGCCGGTAAAGAAGCCAGCGGAACGGGATGCATGAAGCTCATGATGAACGGAGCCGTAACAATCGGAACCCTTGACGGAGCAAATGTTGAAATCCGTGATGCCGTCGGAGATGATAATATGTATATCTTCGGACTGACGACTCAGGAAGTTGAATATCTATGGCAGCTCGGATATAATGCCGCTTCATACTATGTTTCAAACGACCGTCTGAAACGAACCGTCGACGCATTATCAGTCGGATTTAACGGAAATTCATACCGCGATTTTGTTGATTATTTAATCGTCGGACCCGGAGTCGCAGATCCGTATATGTGCCTTGCGGATTATGAATTCTATTGTCAAATGCATGACAAAGCAACATCTGATTATAATAACAAAGCCATGTTTACACGTATGGCGATGACAAATACGGCATGCTCAGGCATATTTGCCGCAGATCGCGCGATTCAGGAATATGCAGACAACATTTGGCATATGCGCCCGATACATAAAATCAAGCCACGCGGTAAGAACCGCTGAAAAATCAGCAGATTATGAACAATAACTTTACAATTAACGCATTCAATGTTGCCGGAGACTCCATTTCGGATTTCTCCGACAGCATTTCTTTAATTATTCAAACTAAAGATAATCCGCACGGTGACTCACTGATAGGACGTGACACATGCTGTTTCGGGGATACAATCAAACTTACCGTCTCTCTGCCTCAATACCTCTGTCCGACAAACGGCAGTCTCCGTCTTTTCAGAGATGACGACGGCGATGTTTCTTTTTACAAACTGAAACCTTTGAAAAAAGAAACAAAAGAGCATACTGATTCAGTTTGGCATATTGCACTTGATACATCTGTGATATGTGCGAAGGAAGAAAACAGCGGACTTTTCTATTACAGATTTGAGTTTGATACCGTTCACGGACACTGTTTTTTTTCAAAAGCGCCTTCTTCACTTCAACCGATTTTACGGTTTCAAGACGAAAACATCGCTTCGTTTCAGCTTACGGTCATACAACCGGACAGTGACACTCCGACATGGATGCAAGGCGGTGTGATGTATCATATTTTCGTCGATCGCTTTGCAAAAGGTGAAGAAACCATACACAGACAAAAAGCGCATATTCCCGACAGAGACGATGCGGTATATAACACAGACTGGTATAACGGTATTCCGCAGCACGCAAAATTCCCCGGCGGAGAAGTAAAAAACAACGAGTTTTTCGGAGGAACGCTCTGGGGTGTTGCCGAAAAGCTCCCCTATCTTGAATCTCTCGGAGTAACGACGCTGTATCTCAGTCCGATTTTTCGCGCATATTCGAACCACAAATATGACACCGGAGATTATGAAGAAATAGATCCTTCATTCGGAGGAGAAAAAGCTTTTGACTGTTTAATAAGAAAAGCAAAGCAATCAGGTATCAGGATAATATGCGACGGTGTTTTTAATCATACCGGCGACGACAGTAAATATTTTAACCGTTATGGGCATTACCCGGACAACGGAGCATATAATTCCGATAATTCACCGTATAAAGACTGGTATCGTTTTCGTGATGCAAAATCAAAAGATAAATATGATTGTTGGTGGGGCGTCAAAGTTCTTCCGGCTCTTAAAAGCGACGAACCGTCAATGCGAGAATATTTTTGCGGAGAAAACGGGATAATCCATCGTTGGATGCAAAAAGGCGTTTACGGGTGGCGTCTGGACGTTGCAGATGAACTCAACGACCTGTTTTTGAATGACTTACATGACCGAGTCCGTAAGGAAAATACAGAAGGACTGATCATCGGTGAGGTATGGGAAGATGCGTCGTTCAAAATCGCTTATAATAAAAGACGAAAATATTTCAGAGGACACCAGCTCGATTCGGTAATGAATTATCCGTTTCGTAACGGTATTCTCTCATATCTGAAATCGGGAGATGCATCTGAACTTATTGAAACAGTAAAAGAAATCGTTTCGCATTATCCGGCAAAGGCGGTCCATAATCTTATGAACCTACTCGGAACACATGACACGGAACGGATTCTGACGATTCTGGCAGGTGAACCAACAGGCGACCGTGATAATGATGAATTGGCACAAATCAAAATGTCGCCATCACAAAGAATATATGGATTATACCTCTTAAAAATTGCGGCGATTATCCAGTTCACTCTTCCCGGCGTTCCGTGTATCTATTATGGGGACGAGGCCGGAATGGAAGGATATCGCGATCCGTTCAACCGCTACCCTTTCCCTTGGGGTAAGGAAGAAAATGAATTGACAGACTTTTACAGACTACTCGGGAAAATCAGAAAGACGTATCATTCTGTTTATGCCAAAGGAGATATTGTTTTTCAGGAATCGGATATGTCGGCACAGCATGGCGTATTGATTTACTCAAGAACTTATGCAGAAGAATCAATCATGACAATTGTCAATCTCGGAAATACAGACTACACATTAAACGTCTTTTTTTCAACACCATTGATAACAAATAATATTACCTGCAACAATAACAAGGAAAAGTCGGTAATGTCAAAAGAAGATTCGATTACGGTTCCTGCAGGCTGCGCTGTTTTAGTCAAAAAAACAGCCGGGAAATATTGACTTTGTGTTTTACAGGTTTAACCTATCTTATAATAAAGTCGGAAATCACAATCAAATGCGATTTCCGACTTTTTCCTATATAATATTAAAACCAAGCCGAGAAATATCGTTCTCATGCTTTACTTTTTTTCGAGACATGTAAAAAAGCTGAAGTATTCTTACCTCGTTTTACCTGTCAGATCAATAACAAAACTGCTTCCTTCGCCGATTTTACTATTTATGGAGATCGGAATCCGAAGCAAATCTGCGCTCTTCTTAAATTTGATATCAATATTATATCTTCTGACATATATTATCACCATCGATTATGATGACATACAGCCGATTGCGTGTGACATTTTTGAAAGATTTCCGTTCGCACGTCACGAAAAAAATACCGGGAAAACATTTCTGCTGATCCCGGTATATCACATAAAATCGATTTAATGACAGAATAATCAGTTATCCAATATGTTATCAATTTCCCACTCGGACATAATATAGATAACATAATCAGCATCCATCCTGCGGATTCTTGATTCGTTATATGTATATGTGAACATAGCATTGAAAATAGACTGATTTGTGCGTTCCGCAAGGATATCGTGAATACTTGCACCGTAGGAATTACGATAAACATAAATGTTCGGTAATGTTTCACGGTCGGTAAGGTAACTTCTGTAATTCTTTACTTCCTCATTGAATGAAGCCGTAAAACCGATATTGAAATCTATTACTAGACGTTTATAATCCGGAATACCGTCAGGAAGTGAGAAATTACGCAAACGGACGAAAGATTTTTCTGATATTTTGGTTCCTTCATAATCAAGTTCGAAATAGTAACCCATATCACCGCCGAAATATGTTCCCCATTCCCAAGTAAATTCATTGAATTTACGCGGAGCAGCATCGGGATATGTCTTTGAAATATAATTGAATAAATCTACATAGGCAAGATATGAACCATAGTCTGTCCAATGGGTATCGGTTTTATAAAATAAGGGAAGAGAATCGTTTTTGTGTGCAATAAAGGTTTCCGTTTCATCAAGAACGGTTACGCCTGCTTCGGTCAATAAAGCTTTTGCCTGCTCAAGCTTGCTTATTCCCTCTCCCTGAACGTAAATATCCGGAACAAGTTCAGGATAAATTTCCATAGGATTGGGGGAAATAAGAACAATCATTTCACATCCGAACTCTTTAAGAGCGTTGACACGTTCGGTAAATTTTTCTTTAAGAGACTGAATACGGTCTTCCGAAAGAAGATTGGTATGCATATAATCGGGAAGTTGTTTCTGATAAAACCCCTGATTATTGTCACCTATTAAGGCAGCGAACTGAGGTTCTGTTGCCCAGTGTCCGATCGGAACCTTTTCATCAAGAGAAATAGGCGAACCGATTATTTCGTCGTTAGCTTTCTGCATAATTACGCCGGTAAGCTGACATTCCTCTGTTTTAACACGGAGTGCGAAAGAACCGCCGTATGATTTGACTGAAAAGTCGCCGAGAGCAGTAGTGCAAACGACCGTAGCACCTACAGCACAGTCGCCGTAAATAACACAGCACTGATTATCAGACATAGAAGCGCCGATAACTCTAAAAGTCTTGTTTACAGCATCCGGGTCGTAAACCTCTTCCTGAGCATACTCGGGATCGGAATAATCATCCGGTTCTTTTTTTGGTTGGTCGGGTTCTTCAACCGGAGTATCGGGAGTGTCGGGATCATCAGGTTTTTCGGGTTTTTCAGCACAACCCGCAAAAAGAGATAATGCCAAAAGAATTGCCAAAAACAATGCGATGAATTTTGTTGTTTTCATATATATCTCCTATTTTATTAATGCAAGATTATTGCCTGTAATAAGATTTTCCCAGTTATAAACGATAAGGATATAATCAACGCTGTATTCCTCGGCATATACCGACAAATCAGTCATTTTTGCAGCAAGATTAACTATAACAAGATCAAAATGCTGAACGAGATAAGGAACCATACAGTTTGCAAAAGAGTCCTTGGCAATAAGCAACTTCGGACGGTTGCCGACCCCGTCACCGGTGATTTTTGTGACAGTCAATTCGTTATGAGATCCATCCAGAAATGCGCCGTATTTATCTTTTGTATTGAGCTTTTCACGGTTCAGCCAACCGGAAAAAGATTTATAAATCTCTTTTTTACGTTCTAAAGAACCGTCCTTATTTTTTACTGTTCTGTTATTAATGCAATCTGTTTGAAAGTCATCGTCGTTTCCCAAAGACCAAATTTCAAGATTATCCGGAGCAACAAACTTCATTCCCGCTTTTGACCATGAAGTTCCGTAAAAAAAAGGAACATTCTCAACAGAAAAAGAATCAGCAGATATTATGTCATCCGACATTCCGAAAGCCTTCATCACTTCACAGTAAGCAAGATATGCGCCACAACCTGTCCAATGATGGTCAGTTTTTTGATAAACTTTTTCACCCGAATTATATTTTTCGCTGAATAAAGGAAGCAAGTCGATCCAACCGGTTTCGGATGAAATCTCATCTTTAAGCTGGAAATAAAGGGCATCTGATATTTCTGCGGGATATCCAAAAGCAGACGCACAAACATCAATTGTTCTCGGAGGAAGCAATGTTACGAGAGGACAGGAAACGGATGCCGAATAATCGTTAAGCGCCTTTACGGAAAGAGAAACATTGTTTGATGAATAGTAATCCATATCCGGAATCTGTTCAAGTTTGCTCTTGTAAATATTATACTTACGAACGCCGAGTTGTCCGTTTTTACCGATTAAAACCCCGTTGTTTTCTCCCTTTAAAGAAACTGTTTCTGATATTCCCTTAATTCCAACAAAAAAATCACGAAACGGAAACTGATCGGCATAATATGAGTTCATTTCCGTATTAAATGAACCGTCAAAAAGACGCTGAAAAGTAAAAGCAGGAAACCGTGTCAGCGTCCTGTTTTCTTGTTCGGACACAGAATTATCGGGAAGAATCCAGAACAGAGCTGCAAAAAAGAAGATAAAAAGAACGAAAAGAAATATCAATGTAACAGAGATTTTTTTATTCATAACGTTCTTCTCCTAAAAATTAAAATACAGAAACGGACTGAACGTCGAATCAACAAGATAGGCAGTGCACAGAATCATTACGGCTATAGCTCCGAATGCAGTTACCCATCTGAAGAAAATCTGAGTTCCGGAAAAAGAATCCGTTGAAGATTCGCTTCCGCACAGATGTTTAAGTATTTTTTTCGGATACGGAGTTGAACCGACCGCGGCAAATACAAGCAGAGGTAGGCTGCGAAGAAAAGTATAACCGACGGTGGGTGTGCAAAACGAATCGACACCGACACCGAATAATGATTTAAAGCACGAAAATCCCTGAGGGATATCGTTGTATGAAAAAATAATCCAACCGATTCCGACTAAGAGTAATGAATATATATGCCGCACAAATCCGGGACATTTTTGAAGGACTTTGAGTAAGAATGCTTTTTCTAAAATCAAAATCACACCGAAGTATGCGCCCCATAAAACAAAATTCCAATCGGCACCGTGCCAGAGGCCCGTGACGAGCCAAACGATCGCCAGGTTTACAATCTGACGAGGCAATCCCCTTCTGCTTCCGCCGAGAGGAATATAAAGATATTCTCTGAACCATGTGCCCATTGAAATATGCCAACGGCGCCAGAACTCGGTAATGCTCTGAGAGATATACGGATAATCAAAGTTTTCTATAAAATCAAAGCCGAACATCTTGCCGAGACCTATTGCCATATCGGAATAGCCGGAGAAATCATAATAGATGTGCAAAGAATAAAAAATGACAACAAGCCAACCGCCGACAACCGTATTCTGAAACTCGGCGGCATTTTTTGCATATTCGTAAACAGCGGCACAGGCATCTCCGATCAGAATCTTTTTACCGAGTCCGACGACAAAACGTCTGATACCGTCGGCAAACATATCAACATTCTCGTTACGTCCGCACAGCTGTCGATCTACATCTTTATATCTGACTATAGGTCCCGCAATAAGCTGCGGAAACATAGTAACATATGCGCCGAAAGCGGTAATATTTTTTTGAACTTCGGCATCGCCGCGATATATATCTATTGTATATGACATCGTCTGAAAGGTGTAAAAAGAAATACCTATCGGTAAAGAAATATCATCAAATAACGGAATACGCTGCAAAAAATCTATCGGCAGAAGCTGAAGATTTTTTACAAAAAAAGTGTAGTATTTGAAAAAACATAAAATCCCGAGATTAAGGACAACACTGATTACAACAAAGATACGTGCCTTCTTCTTGCTGACATCACGATATTTTGCAACAAAATAACCGCAGGTATAATCAATAATAATAGAACAAATCATTATAAAGACATACCGGGGTTCGCCCCATCCGTAAAAAACGAGGCTGAGTATCAGCAAAACAATATTACGGTATTTACGATTCGGAAATGCGTAATATACGATAAACGTAAGCGGAAGAAATGCAAAAAGAAAAATCAGCGATGAAAAAACCATAATCTACCTGAACAAATCCGCAAGTTCGGAAGCAATGGCTGAGGAATCATATCCGACGGTATAGTAAATATAACCGCCCGTTTTTTTGATAACGGCCTTTTTTAATGTTTCAACGTCTATATCCGGATAATTTCCGGCTTTTAAAATCATTTCGTCAATACGAGCCTGAAGATACGCAGCAAAAATATCGGCATAAGAAACATCTTTTAATTTGAATATTCCGACATCAGTAAGAACTTTATAATCCGTGTCGTCGATATAGACACAATAGGACTCTATATTGGAAAAATCGGGAGACTCGGAAGCATCACCATAAAGAGAGACAATGAGATTATCGTCAAGATACTCACCAAAAACATCTGATGAGGACCTGAAAATCATACCGTTTGTCATTCCGTGTTTCTCACAAATTCCGATAACAGAAGCATCGATGTCAAACTTCTCAGAAGAAGAATTATTACAACCGGCAAAGAAAAACAGCGAGAAAAAAAGTAACAATATCAAGGCGGAAAAACAAAATGTTTTTTTCATATTCGGCTCCTTTTTCCCAAATCAAGACATACTTCAAACAATTAATTTTATTATATTACATATAAATAACAATGTCAATTATTTTTAACACATATTAATTAAAAAAAAAGCTGCCCGATAGAGGCAGCCCAAACAATCGTATTGCTGTTTCTTATTTTTTTCTTACGCCCTGAAACCCACGACCGAGTCCTTCCGGTCCCGCATAATATTCAAGACCTCCGCGGCAGCGTTTAAGATAATTCAGACCTGTAACCTGAGCAGTCCATTCCATATCATCATAATGAACAGCGTCATGATATCCTTCGATATCACATGCACCCTCAAAACCCGCCTGAAGAAGAATCGTAAATATATCAGCCCAGTTATTATCACCGAATCCCGGTGTTCTGTTCCAAACATATTCATGTCCGCAGCCAATACCGTAATCACGAATAACATCCCACGCAATCGTTCCGTCTTTTCCATGAAGATGAACGACTTTATCGGCCCAATGACGAAGCTGCGAGATAGGATCAGCCAATTTTTCCATTGCATGACATGGTTCCCATTCAAGTCCGAGAGCAGGATGATCCAGCGCACCAAACATTAATTCCCATGCTGCACTGCAAAAGGCTATATTACCGGATCCCCAAACCCATCCGTCGCCGCAGCCTTCAAATCCGACCTTCACACCGTTTTCTCCTGCAATATCAGCAAGTGGTTTCCATGCTTTAACATAGTCGGAAATAGTATTCTGAAGCATTCTGTTTTCGTCTCTCGGACTTCCTCCGGCAAAAGCTCCGAGAACAGAGCAATTAAGTTTTTTTATATTTTCAAGCAGAAATGCAGTGTTGTCACGATCCTCTTGTTCCATTATCGGATTTCTGTAAAATCCGCATGCGGAAATAACGCGTCCGTCAAGAACAGAAAGAATATCATCCGCAAAAGCATCAAAATCAATAGTTGACGGATTTGCTCCCCATGTAAAATCAATCTCGTAACTTTCAAATCCCAATTTATTCAATTCGGGAATCACCCTTTTTGCGTTACCGGCAGAAATCATCGTTCCGATCTTAATATCAAACATACAAATCTCCTTATTTATCTTATTTTAAACACGGCACTTTCGTGCGGGTCAAGTTCTACCTTGATAATATTCGTAAAACCCAATCCCTGCGAACGTTTTTCCCATACGTTATAAACAAAACCGTCAGCATCAAGTTTGTAATCAAAAGAAACGGATTTATCCGAAAGATTGAAAAACGCATAGGCTTTTCCATCGACAAGTTTGCGTCTGTAAACAGTTACGCCGTTAATATCAGGCAAATGTTCGGGGTAATCACACAAAATATCCTGATTTACAGAAATCATGTCCTCGTTTCCGATTATTCTCTTTTCGGTTTCAGAGAGTTTATCCATCTGCATACTCAACTGAACAGGCGACGGGAAGAAAGAATGCAATGTAAAGGCTGTCAGTTCTTCTTCATCAGTTAATCTTCCCTGGCTCCAGTGCATAACACCGATTGCCAGCATATCAAGATCGTAAAAATGTCCTACAGATGTTTTTCCTCGCCATCTGTCAAGTGTTTTGAAACGTTCTAAAATATTATTCCATTCATCCCATGTGTCATCATTCCACCGCCATGAACAGCAGTTTTTATTCCAATAATCCTTATATAAATCGGAAGCGGCAACGGTCACGCACATCGGAATATCACGAGAAGCTTTGAGAAGTTCGGTTTTCATTAAATCGGCGTTAACAGGCTCAGTCGGTTTCCAATCGTATTTAAGATAATCTACTCCCCAATCGCACCACTGACGGACACATGCCGCCTCGCGACGGTCCAGACCGATACCCGTATTCTCATCGGGAAATCTTATATCACGTTCACCGCGAGTGCAGCCCGGAATATACTCGACACCGTCGGGACAGCCCCATGCCTGCATGAACGGACTTGAATATATGCCGCCTTTAAAACCGAGAGAATGAAGTTTATCATACATACCCTTCATATCCGGAAAATTCGCGTTTGGCATGATGGCATCGTATTCTCCACCGTAGTTATCCTGCCAACCCGAATCGAGATTGATATAAGAATAACCGTATTCCGAAATACCGCTTTCTATGAAATAATCGGCTGTATCTTCTACATTCTTCTGCTCGACCGCCGAAGCAAAGGCATTCCACGTTGTAAATCCGAGAAGAGGAGTTCTGAGAGCTCCGTCGGGCGCAACGCTTATAACAATATCTTTTTTTGCTTTCCCGAGTTTATTCTCGGCAAAAACAGTAATAGGATACTCGCCTGCCGACGGCGCGGTTCCGACAAGCATATTCCCTTCAAGAGAAATGCCATCGGGAATATTCTCGACATTAATTGTCATAGGACGTTCGCCGAGAACCGAAATACGCATCAGAAAAGGCTTATCGGGTGAAGCACCGAAAATAAAAGGCACTGTAATTTTCGGGAAACCGCTGAGCGGCGCAGATACGGCTATAAAAGTTTTCATAATAACCCCCGTAAATTTGATATTGAACAGTTTAGCACACAAAAACGTATTATGTCAACATATACTAAAAAGATATCATTGCTGCTCGGCAAGATTTTTTAATAATTCGCCGTCACACCGATAAGTTGTCCATTCATTCATCGGCTTTGCTCCGAGAGAAAGATAAAAATCAATACTCGGCTTGTTCCAATCAAGACAACACCATTCCAAACGTCCGCATCCCCTTTCAACGGCAATAGCGGCAAGTTTTTTTATAAGACCTTTCCCATACCCTCTTCCCCGATACTCGCGTCTCACAAAAAGATCTTCAAGATAAATACCGGCTTTTCCGAGAAATGTGGAAAAATTGTAAAAGAACAGCGCAAAACCGACTTCTTTTCCATCGTCCAAAGCAAAAATCACTTCTGCCGTTTTTTTATTAAAAAGCCATTCAGTCAAAAGGTTTTCATCAGCAACAACCTGATCGGACATTTTTTCGTATTCCGCCAATTCTTTGATAAAAGAAAGAATCAAAGGTATATCGTCTCGTGCGGCAAATCTTATATTATCATTTTTCATTTTAAACTCCGTAAAAATATTATACTTATTATACTATTTACAGAAAAGAATGCAACTATATGATGCGTGTTCTTAAGGACAGTTTTTGAAATTTAATAAAATACGTTACCTACCGACAGGAAAAAGGATAGAGAAAGCAAATGCAATCTCTGTCCTTTTTTCTTGACAAGCACTGCATTAGTAGACACAAATGCTTCTATGTAGACTAATTCACAATTTTATGATATAATTTTATAAACCAATGCACCCAAATTCAAAAAAGCCACACTATATGGATGAAAGGAGGCGAGAAAATGCAAGAAACGAACGAAATGCGTGATCGGCTTATCAATGAGTTTGCCGAAAATTATATGGAGAAGCTGTTTTACTTCTG
>JAZQQT010000032.1:0-3988 GCA_045629205.1 Eubacteriales bacterium | reverse complement strand
TGCGTTGATGCCTTCTTTTGTTACGTTTGCGCCCTTAACAACAGCGGTAAGAATCGTGGTGGGACCTGTGGGAACGGGAACTCTCTGAGCGGAGCCGATAAGCTTGCCGTTAAGTTCGGGAATAACAAGACCGATAGCATTTGCAGCGCCTGCGCGTGCTCTGCGGAGATCGCCTTTTCTGTGAGGTCCGTCAAGAATCATCTGGTCGCGGGTGTAAGCATGGGTAGTGCTCATGATACCGGTCTGGATGGGAGCGTAATCGTTAAGAGCTTTTGCCATGGGAGCGAGGCAGTTTGTGGTGCAGGACGCAGCGGAAATAATCTGATCGTCTGCTGTAAGTGTGTTGTTGTTAACTGAGAAAACGATTGTTTTGAGGTCGTTTCCGGCAGGAGCGGAAATTACGACTTTTTTAGCGCCGGCTGTGATGTGAGCCATGCTCTTTTCTTTGGAGCAGTAGAAACCGGTACATTCAAGAACAACGTCTACGCCGAGCTGACCCCAAGGGCAGTTTACAGCGTCTTTTTCTGCGTAAATTTTAAGGGTTTTACCGTCTACGGTAATGGTGTTTGCTTCGTCATCAGCAGATACGGTGTGAGTATTTTCACCGATTTTGCCGCAGTAACCGCCCTGAGCGGTATCATACTTAAGAAGATGAGCAAGCATTGAGGGTTTTGTAAGGTCGTTGATGGCAACGATTTCGTAGCCTTCGGCGCCGAACATCTGTCTGAAAGCGAGACGGCCGATACGACCGAATCCGTTAATAGCAACTTTAACTGACATTGTATATTCCTCCGAAAAATCTTTTTTAATTTTTACCGTTTAATATTTTATAATCTATTTATGTAATAGAATTAAACCGAAATGAACGAATTACGCAACTTTATTTTAAGAAACAGAGAAATCAGACAAAATAATTAAAATAAAATCTTGACACAGACATTCAGAATATAGTATTATAATCAAAACAAAACAAAAAAAGGAGTAATTATGAACTACGTTATCAAAGGCGAGCCTCTTCCCGTTGTTATCTGCAACGTTAACGCGGGCGAAAAAATAAAAGCCGAAGGAGGAGCAATGTCATGGATGACGCCAAACATGAAAATGGAAACTTCGGCAGGCGGTCTCGGCGGAGCTCTTTCTAAAATGTTTTCCGGTGAGAAGATTTTCCAGAACATCTATACCGCACAAAACGGCGAAGGACAGATTGCTTTCGCAAGCTCCTTCCCCGGTTCCATCAGAGCATACGAGATCACACCCGGTAAATCCATAATCGCTCAGAAATCCGCTTTTCTCGCATCTACGGAAGGTGTTGAATTATCGATTCATTTTCAGAAAAAACTCGGCGCGGGCTTCTTCGGCGGCGAAGGATTTATTATGCAGAAATTCTCCGGTAACGGAACCGTATTCCTTGAAGTTGACGGAACAGCGATCGAATACGAGCTTGCCGCAGGTCAGCAGATGATAGTTGATACCGGTTATCTCGCAATCGCAGACGAAACCGTTTCCATCGATATACAGACCGTTAAAGGCGTTAAAAACGTATTGTTCGGCGGCGAAGGACTCTTCAACACAGTTCTTACCGGCCCCGGCAAAATAGTCTTACAGTCAATGCCGATGTCTCAGTTTGTAGGCGTTGTCGCATCCCACATACCCTCAAAGAACTAAATCAAAAAAGCACACGAAAGCGGCGGAAAAAATCCGCCGCTTTTTTATCAATGCGCTTATCTTTTTACAAAGCAACATTCACCCGCCGCGCAACAAAACTTATCTCTTTAATTCTTTGCAAAATCGGGAATATAACCACTTGAAATAAGAAGAGAGGTATTATATGGTCATTTCTTCAATTCGGAAGGTTCAAAATATGAACACAGATTTGAGTTCGTAACACTTACGAAAGAGGAAGATAATTCACCATACAGGTAATAATTTTTTTCAATAACGACCATTTTCGTCAAATCATATTTTACTGTCATTATTCCGAAATCTGCGTAATCATTACCAATTCAGATTCGCTCTCCGATTGATTCTTTTCTGTATAAAAGACTTTCGTTTCTATATAAAATATTCCGTCAGGAGATTTACAAATCCTGATAACATCTCTTTGCAAATCAAATGATGCGAACTCAACTTTGTTTTTTTGTGATAAAGATTCAATCTTGTTTTGTATACTTTCGCTTAAACGATTATAATCAATTATGGGCATATGGTCATATTCACCTGCGTCTTCAGCTAAAAAAGCCACAACATGTCCTTTTTCCGAAACACCGATACGTATTAATTCTGTTGTTCTGAATCCATCAACATTACGGGTAAAATCAATTTTATACATCATTACGCCCAAGCTTTCGCTCAGATCGGCAATGTTCTGCTTGTAATCTTCTATATTACTGACATATTGAGCAGCTATTTCTTTTGCCATTCTCCCTGCATCTTCTTTGGTAACGGACGGTTCATCATCTCCGTCAACGCCAGAACAGTTAAATAATCCGTAATGAACCAATTCGCCATTATTCTTAATACCGAACTCGCCTTGAACTTTACCTGAATCATCATTAAAGAAATAATTATCAACCGTATAACTCAGCAAAGTTGATGAAGTGCTGTAAACGCCATCATATTCTTTTCCTAAAAATTCTTTTTTCAAAGAAGGCATATTTTTTTTTGTGAAATAACTGCTTTTCCAATTTTTGAAATCATCTTTGATTATTCCGTCATCGTTGGGAACGTCACTGATATACGTTTTATATGCAGTCGATAAGGAACACGAAGAAAAAGAGAAAATAATTATTAAGAAAATAAAAACCGCAATAAATCTTTGTGAATTTTTCATATTTAAACCTCTTATTTTATTGTTAATTCTTCATTACCGGCTATTTCGATTTTATCACAAAAATTTTCATCCTCAAATGAAACATGAAATCTGATATAGTCAATAGCCTCAGAAATATCTGATGGGATAAAGGAAAGATAGTAAAATAATGATTCGGCAAAAAGATTAGCATCAACTACGTAAATGGAATCGTTAAAGCCAATAACTGTATTTACTCCACACAGCACCATTTGCTCTATAAAATTGTATGCATGCCTGTTATTTATATGTGAAACATTATATCCTTCCCCTACTTTACATGCTAATATTACTGCCAATTTAATATTAGAAAAATTATAACCAATTAAATCTGATTTGGTAAAAAATAAATCTTCTCCCAATTTTATCCCATATCGATTACCATGTGTATGAATAACAAATATTTGATTTGATTCCATAAACGGAATAATGTTAAAATCGAACCAATTCTCATACAATTCTGTCGATGTAACGGAAATAAAAGCATTCCGTTCTGTTTGTAATGAATTTTTTACGGAATTAAAGAACTCATGTCTATTTGCTCCATCAGAATCGTTAATCGCCATTAAAATTGCATTATCAAAAGCACACACAAGCCACTCATCAATATAATCAGAATCATTAGAATAATCACGTTGCTCAATATCAATGCCGTCAATATTTATTCCGAGAAGGCTCCAACCTACGGCAAGAACACGATTATTTGCTTCGCCGCATTTTGCGGTAAGCTTGTATGCTCCGCTTGATGTTTGCGACACTTTCCATTTCATTCCGTCGGTTATCGTTCCCGTCCGAAGAACTATAGTTGTGTCGGCAGCGGCAGAATCGTTCTGAACGCCGAGATAAAACGGAGTGCTTGAATTTGCGGATTTTATTGTGTAGTATCCGTTGCCGATATAATCAAAGATCCATTGTTGAGATAAATCTCCGTGAAAACTCCACTGATGTATTCTCGTGCCGCTGCTCATATTCTGATTTTCGATATCGGCATATTTTTCCGTTTGTTTGTTTTTCAGAAAATACGTTCCTTCGGCAATCGGTATTACTTCCACATCACACGAATCATATTCCATATGTCCCGGAGTTGTAAACGCCAGATTTATTGTTGCGGTTCCCGGCGCAACTCCCGTAACTTTACCG